>CAZOQJ010000232.1:0-1530 GCA_964581905.1 uncultured Pirellulales bacterium | reverse complement strand
GGTGGGCCTTGCAAATATAAAAAAAGCAGTACCATTGTTAAGATAGGCAAAAAAGGCCTGGGAATCTTAAGGCCTGGCGTATATTCCCAGGCAGAGTTACAAACACTGTCGGAGATTAAATTTTTATTCGTTTGTACAGGAAATATCTGCCGAAGCCCTATGGCGGTAGGAATACTTCGTAAATATTTGGCAAAAAAATTAAAATGCAAGGTTGACCAACTCGAAAAAATGGGTTATAAGGTATATTCTGCTGGCATCCTGGAGATGGATGGTTCGCCGGCAAGCGAAAAAGCGATAGCAGCTTGTGCAGATAAGGGAATTGACATAAAAGCTCATAAGAGCCAGGCATTGTCCCAGCAGCTCATTGAAGAGAGTGACTTTATATATGTGATGGGCAAAGCTCATTATGAGCGAATCGTTGCTCTTAGCCCTAAATCGGCAAAGAGATGTTTACTGTTAGCCGAAAATGAAGAAATTCCTGACCCGATAGGCCAGTCACAGGAGTGTTATAACAATTGTGCTGAACAGATCGAAAAAGCAGTAAAAAAGAGAATTAGTGAGCTTATTTTATGAAAGTAGCAATTGCGAGTGACCATCGCGGTTTTGCGGCAAAACAACAAATCAAGTCAATATTGACTCAATTGGGCCACGAATACCTCGACTTTGGCGCCACAGACAGTAATCCCATTGATTACCCTGACACAGCATACTTAGCAGCAACAACTGTGGCGAAAAAACAAGCCGACAGAGGCATTTTAATCTGCGCAACCGGCCTGGGGATGAGTATAGTAGCAAACAAAATAAAAGGAATCAGAGCTGTATTGTGTCATGATGAGCTAAGTGCACAGATTTCACGCGACCATAATGATGCAAATGTGCTTTGCGTATCAGGCGACCAAATTAACGAGGTATTACTGCGAAAAATAGTCGAAGTCTGGCTCAACACCGATTTCGCTGGGGGCAGACACGAAAGAAGAGTCAGGAAAATAACAGCTATCGAAGAAGGCAAAGACCCAAAAGAAGTTAAGAACGGCTGAACTATATTTATGGCACCTGGCTCACAGCCAGCGATGGGGGTTATGTACTAAAGGCAAATCAAACCTTAGCAGGCACAGGCTTGGTTTTTGCAGGGGCAGGGTGGGTAGCTTTTATCCGGACTTTGCCGGCGCGGGCTGTAACGCGACGACTGCCTACTAAATCATTGCCTATCGAACGCAACTTTTTATACCTGTTCTCAAGTAAATTATCAATTTTTGCTCGTTTAAGGTCGCGCAGGGTCCTGACAATATACATCTCGACATTATAAACGGTGTCATGAACGTTGCGATGTGCGCCGCCGAGCGGTTCTGGAATAACCGCATCAACGAGTCCAAGCTTATACAAATCCCTGCTGGTCAGTTTAAGCGCCTCTGCGGCATCGGGGGCTTGTGAACCATCCCGCCATAAAATTGCAGCACAGCCTTCGGGCGATATTACCGAATAATATGCAAATTCAAGCATCGCCAGTCTATCACCAACAGCTATTGCCAG
>CAZOQJ010000231.1:0-1583 GCA_964581905.1 uncultured Pirellulales bacterium | reverse complement strand
GCAAAATCGGAACTATAAAATCGAGAATTCAAGGTACACCCGATTACATTGCCCCCGAACAAGTTCAGCGTAAGCCACTCGGACCGAAAACTGACATCTTTAATCTGGGTGCGACAATGTACTGGGCCCTTACCGGAAAGCATGTCCCAACTCTGATACCTAAAACCAACAGTTTCGGCCTGCCTATACCCCAGAAACGTCAATCGCCTCACGAATTAAAAAAACAACTGCCAACAGGAGTCTCAAAACTTGTAATGGACTGCATAAATGATAACCCAGTGGAACGCCCACACGATATGATGACGATTATATCGAGGCTGGACCTGACGATTCACAGCATATTCGGCGGCAAGATAAAAACGATTAAGCATGCCCCAGACAATAATTGATTTGCTGAAAAAAGCCGTAGAGGCCAACAACAACGATAGTTTCCGGCGCGGCAATTTAATTCATTTGCCTGCCAGCGGCAATCTGATTATAACCGGCGATATTCATGGACATCGGCGAAATTTTGAAAAAATAGTTACCTTTGCCAATTTGGACAACAATCCCGATAGGCATATCATCCTGCAGGAAATAATACACGGAGGCCCGGAAGACCTTCAGGGGGGCTGTTTATCCTATACATTATTGTTCGACGTTGCCCGCTACAAATGCAGCTTTCCCGAGCAGGTTCATATTATTATGGGCAACCATGCTACGGTTTTTATCAATGATGGCGAGGTCTTAAAAGACGGTAAAGAGATGAACCGCGCGATGCGCAGTGCTATCGAACGAGAATTCAAAGACGACAGCGACAAGATTATATCAGCAATGAAACAATTTTTATTTTCAATGCCTCTGGCGGCAAGATGTGACACGAGAATATGGATTTCGCATTCGCTTCCAAGCGACCGTTTCGTTGATAAATTCGACGGGAAAATTATAGATAGACAACTTGAACCTGAAGATATAATAAAGCCGGGCTCAGCTTATCTTTTAACCTGGGGCAGAAATCACAGTCAGCCCACGCTCGATAAAATGGCCGACATACTCGATGTTGACATTTTTGTTCTCGGCCATCAGGCACAACAACAAGGATGGAGCCAAGCCGGCAAAAATCTTATAATTCTCGCCTCCGACCATAACCATGGTTGCCTGCTTCCTGTAAACCTGGCAAAATCTTACACCGTTGAGCAATTAATCGACTCTATAGTGCCGTTGGCCTCCATAGCGTGAAATGCTCATTGTTAGATAAATGAAGGCACAAACTCAATACACAAATGGAATTGTATTATTATATAGCATGGGCGGCAATTATCTCGCAACTGCTCTTTTTGTTCCAGACGTATAGAAATTACCGCTACGCACTAAGAGAATACAAAAAAGAACGATTTTGGCAAGCTAAACGCGTAGCGCTGATTGTGCCATGTAAGGGTCTGGACTCGGCTTTTGGAAAAAATATCGCATCATTTTTTGAACAGGACTATGAAAATTATCTGTTGTGGTTTGTTGTTGCCGATAAATCCGACCCTGCGTATAACGAATTATGTAAATTGAAAGACCAGCTAAGCCCAACCTCAAAAGCCAAAGACGTACAAATA
>CAZOQJ010000230.1:0-1706 GCA_964581905.1 uncultured Pirellulales bacterium | reverse complement strand
CTGATTAGTGCCCCGTGTATCGCAACATTAGCTATTTGTAGGCGGGAAACAAATTCTTGGGGCTGGGCATTATTTCAATTTTTCGGCCTGACCGCCCTGGCTTATATGCTCACCTTTATCGTTTATCAGATTGGCAGCTTGATAATGTGAAAATTAGCCACAGATTTCACGGATTAAATATAAATTTTAATGTCTTATTGCCCGGATGGCAAAAACTTGACAAAACGATAAGATTATGTATTGTAGGATGGGCTTGCTACCCTGCGAAGTAGCACTTCGCTGCATAGCATGGGTCAGCCCATGCGAATTGTTATACCAAATCAGGGCCTGCGCTCGAACCACTTAAAAGCGACCGGTGAGCTTGACGTTATGCGGAAATCAGATAAAAAATAGTTAGACTTGAATTATGAAACTTCTATCTGCGATTTTCAATACTTTCGTCTTTTTCATAAAGTGGTTGTTGAGGCCCATTAGGTCATCTCTTGGTGAGTACAAGCTTATTGGCAATATCTGGACCGGGCGATATCCCGAACCTGGCGAGCAGTTACCATTATCCCCTCTTGAACGTGCCGTGATGACTTTGCTTATAGTAATTAGGAGCCTGTCACTCACCCATCTTTGTAAACTGGCAATGCACTATAGAATTGCATCGTTTCTTTCCGAGTTCTATGTAACCTTGCGTTTTGTTATTCTGTGTTTGGTGTTTGTGGCTTGCTCGCGAATACCCCAATGGCTGTGTTATACAGTTGCCTTCTATTGTATCATCGATGGTCTTAACTATCGCCTTTGTATCATATTCGTAGATCGTTACGACAAGAACTGGGGGCTTCGTTCCCTCAACCGTTCTCTAATACTGTTGCTGATCAACTATTGTGAACTGATTGTTGGTTTTGCGATTCTCTACCTCGTCAGTGGCTCTGTGGGTTTTTCTGAATCTCAGCTGATTACCTCGCGTTCAGAGGCTCTATACTTCTCTGCTGTCACAATAACAACGCTTGGCTATGGAGATATCAAACCTATAGAGCCTTTTGGTCGTTGGTTGAGTCTTTCAGAAACGCTAATGGGCTTTGTACTCATAGTTCTCGTGATAGGAACATTTCTGACAGGCGTCAAGAACATCCGAAATGTCCCTATGGAAAAGGAGCAGGAATTGGATAGCCGTTTCCATTCCTGACGTGTTGCTGGAGTTGGACCGCGTAGGACGCAGCCGGTTAGCTTTCTGTTAGCTGATATTTTGGTTATTTTAACACTTTGATAAAAAGGTGTGCGGTGTATTTTGCTAATTGAGGTTTTCGTGCTTTGCCTCTTTATCCTGTACTTTTTCTAAGAATCCTGTTATCCTGTCCTAAAAATATCTGGTATCTATAAAGTAAAATAATGAACGATAAATCTCCACCTCTGAAAGATAAGGTCGCGCTGATAACCGGTGCGGCCGGCGCTATCGGCTATGCAGTTGCGCAGGCGCTGCTGGAAAACGGCTGTCGCCTGGCAGCTACTGACCTTGCTGGTAAGAAACTTGATGATTTCATTGCTGACCTGAAGGAAATTGGTGGTGAGCGAGTGATAGGCGTACCAATTGACGTTACAGATAAAGCGTCTGTAACAAACGGTTTTCAGTCGGTCATCGACAGTTGGGGCAAGATTAACATCGTAGTGATAAACGCCGGCATCGCATTAGTCTCAACTTTAATAGAGATGGATATCGA
>CAZOQJ010000229.1:0-1732 GCA_964581905.1 uncultured Pirellulales bacterium | reverse complement strand
ATTTGTATATCAGCCAAACGAGCGCAAAAACAGCTACTATAACAAAAATGCCTACAGCAATATTGCGCTTTCTTTGGATTGTTTCATAGTCACTCACTGCTTGCTTCCTTTCAAATTAGTCCTTCGGCTTAGCTCAGGACGGGTGCGGCCCTGTAGAAACAGCTCCCTTATGGCACGCAAAGGGTAGCCGCTGTCATTAAGTTTTTTAATCAGTTGAATTCGCACAATTGCCTTTTCGTCAAACAGCCGTCTGCCGGTTGGCGTAATCTCTGTCGGCTCAAGCAAACCAACCATAAGATAATATTGCAGAGATTGCCGGGAAATGCCAGCTTTTTTTGCAGCTGCACCTATCGGTGATAATTTGCCTTTCTGACTCAAAGCTTCTCCTGAAAACTGATTATTCTCTACAGTTTATTAGTTTTCGCCTTTATCCGGTTTTCCGCAGCAGCTACCAGGGCTAAAAATGAGGCCTTTACCTGCTCAAATGTCGGCTGCCCTATAGTTTTTCCGGTGCCTGCCGGCATATCTTTTTTTTTCGGCCAATCAGGCGAAATCATGAGTAAATAATCAAAACCAGCCGGAATTTGGTCCTGGTTTTGCCGAAAGGCCTCCCGCAGCAGGCGCTTGACGCGATTACGCTCGACTGCGCCACCATAGGATTTACTTATAGAAACACCCAATCGAGCATAACCGCAATCGTTTTCTGCCATATGCAGCTTAAGCAGCCCATCGCTGACACACAGCTTACGGGCTAAGACGGCCTTGAATTGCCTGTTACTGACAAGCCGTTTCTTTTTCGGAAAAGACAATTCGGGTGTCGTTCCCCGATGTCTATTGGCCGGTGTTGTTCCGGAAAATTTCTTCAAGACTTCACCACAAACTATTAACCCACCATTGGCCCGCTTTTGATACGCTAACCCGTCGCCACAGCTGCCTCATCTGCTGTTTTGCGCCTGTGTAAAACTTCAGCACTTATTTTGCGAAGCACCCTGCGATAGTCCAAAACACCGGCAAGCTCATCACTGTCGTCTGAAGCAACTACGGGCATACTCTCCAAGTCATAGTGTCTCATATGCTCTATCGCCTCTTCAAGCGATTGTTGAGGTGTCGTTTTGTCCTGTACCGGCTCTGCAACATCACAGGCCAGCAGCCATCCCGCAACATCTCTGTTGGCGAACATCTCCTTGATGTCAGGGATTGTAATTATCCCTGTGAGCTTGGATTGACCATCAATAACCGGATAATATATACTATCAGTTGTGCTGAATACTTCAAGAATCTGCTGCAACGGCAAATCCTGAGGAATGCTTGTCGGCTCGGTATCCATAACATCGGCAACTTTATACGTTTTTATCAGGTCTTCTTCGGTAACATTCATTCCGACTTCGCCTGCCTTTTTAACACCCACCTTAACAAGCATCGGCCCAAGGATTTCCATCAAGAATACTGATGTCATAACAACCATAATAATCATATGGCTAAGGTCTGCGGTAAACTGCTGGCTGGCCAATATGGCAAGGCCAATGGCCACACCTGCCTGAGGTAGCAGACAAAGGCCAAGGTATTTGCGAACCACAGATGGGGCATTTGAACACTTGGCACCAAACCAGGCACCGGTCATCTTCCCTGCTATTCTGAAAAGCGTATATACCATTATCATAATAACCATCCAGAAGCTTAATCTGCCAAACTCCATATGAGCGCCTGCCAGCACAAAAAACGAGACATAAAT
>CAZOQJ010000228.1:0-1746 GCA_964581905.1 uncultured Pirellulales bacterium | reverse complement strand
GCCAACGGTCGGATTCGAACCGACAACCCCTGGTTTACAAAACCAGAGCTCTACCATTGAGCTACGTTGGCACGATAGCTCTTTGTAAATTTGAGTTTATCCCGTTAGAATGTTTGGGTGGGCTTTTAGCCCTGCCCGAAGAACGGAGTTTTTTCTAACGGGGTTTACTTTACACAAAATCAGTCAATATTGCAAGGGAATTAAAGGGTTCTGCAGGTGAGTTAGGGCTTCTCATTGAGCCTAATCATGTTTTTAGCTGTCTCAACGACTCTTTTGCGAAGGGCTTTGGGTGCGAGCACTTGTACCTGGTCGCCGTAGCCGAGTATCCACCAGCTTATCTCGCCAAGGCCGTCAACGCGGAACTCCATCGTAGCTGAACCATCGTTATGGAGGACAGCTTTTTGTGTGCTGTGCCATTGCACCTCCATGACGTTATTAGTTACCTTAGGCAGAAACCGCAGCTTGATATTGTAGATTCGCCCTTCGGGTATCATCGACCAGGCCCTGCCGAGGTATTCGTCTAAATTGAACTTTTCTCCACCCAGAAAGCATTTATCTGTGATTGTTAATTCTTTGATTCGGTTAAGCTTAAAGGCTCGGATGCTCTTGTGCATGCCGGAGCGGCCCAGCACATACCACGCCCGGCTGTTGTAGTATAGGTGATAGGGCCACAGCTCAATGTCGATGATTTTGCTTTCGTATAGAGAATGATAGCGGATGTTTATTTTTCGTTTATTTACGATAGCTTTTTGCAGTTGTGAGAATGTTTTATCGAGTCCGCCTGCCTGGCGGATTAGAGCTTGTGCGGTAGCTTTTGCGGTAACACTTTGCATGGCTGTATTGCATGATTGTCTGACTTTTGCGGGCAGATTGTTTTCGATTTTCAGAGCAGCCAAAAGTGCCGATTTCTTAAACGGCAGTTGTATTTGGTTAGGCGCTTTGTGGACCAGCAAAAGCAGGCTCAGTGCTTCTTGGAGGTTTAAATTTATAGGTGGCAGGAAAAAATCCGGCCCAATGGCATAGCCGCCGCTCTTGGTGTTATAGTGATATGGCACTCCAATTGCCTGCAGTTCTTTCATGTCCCGGAATATCGTCCGCCGGCTTGTTCCAAACAGTTTCGACAAATCACCAACGGCGTAGCTTCTGCCTGATTGTAGAGTTGTCAATATTTGTATAACTCTGTTAATTCTGTTGGATTTCATAATTTGACCCCCATAAATAGTTCTTTTTTATTCCCAAAATTCAATAACCAAATGAATGTTATAGTGATACCCACAGGTGGTCATAGTATTTGTATTTTACACTAATTATGTCACATCATGCAATAAAAAAAACAGAATTTCGCTTGATATCGTAAGTGCTGCCCAGGTAAGTTTTTTGCGTTGACCCAGTTGGAAGTTTCGGCGCAGGTAGTAATATAACACAAATCCCGTGGTATAAGAGGAGTCCTTGGCAATGTTACAGGGCAAAAAGGGAAATTTCCAACGGGGTTGACGGTGGGATTGGTGGAAGATACAATAAAATGAGCCGGCGACGGCGGGCAGGTTGCCCGGTGCCGATTATGTTTTACGCAATACCTGTCGCGTATGGCGGCAACAAGGGAAGCTAAACGGTGCAAACACTAATTGATTATTTTAATCGGGTGGGTGAATACAGCTGGTGGATAGTTGCAATTGAGCTGTTTCTGATTGGCCTGGTAGTCTATTGGGTTGTGGATTTCCTCGAAGGCACTCGCGGCGAAAGGTT
>CAZOQJ010000227.1:0-1756 GCA_964581905.1 uncultured Pirellulales bacterium | reverse complement strand
GCAACTACCGAACGTGACCTTGTTATGAGCCATTATCGAACCGATGCCGTCAGCGATTATTATCTCGAACACGAGCTTGACCGTCCCAGACCGAGCATAAAATACTTATATGACGACCCACAGGCAAAGCCCTTTGTCAAAAACTATCTGGCTTTAGTGATAAAGCAGGTGTTATTAAATCAGCTCGATGAAAAAATTCGGGCTCAATATCGTTTCCGGCTCGAGCGTATGTATGCCTCAGAAAGATTCTACAGACGCTCCTCGGAAAGATACTTCAAACGCTCCGTAAGTCTCCTTATTGCCCTGCAAATGTTAAATGCAAACAGCTCCGATGTTGATTTGGTTATCCAGAAGTGCCTTGAAACGATGCCATACGAAAACCCTGACCTGATTGACTATATCAAATATGCGGCACATGCAGCCGGCAGCTTCTTCGACCGGCGTGTTGTCCGTGCACACCTGGACCGAATCCGTTCAAACATTCAGCCGGGACTCGTCCCTCTCGGGGCTGAAATTGAATTAAGCAATCTCGGACATGCCGCAGTAAAACCTCAAAAAACCAATCAAAAGGCCGTTGACTCTATATATGATGGTTTTAAATACTTTCATGATTTCCGCCTGGACATTTTATCCTGGAAACTCGGCGGATATATTGATGACCACACCGGCGCAACCGACCAGGCACGACGTTCCGGCTTCCTGGAGCTTGCCCCGGGAAGATTAAACGTCGAAGGCGAGCTATCCCGGCCGGCAACATCAGACCCTTGGCTTCTCAATCAACTGATTCACGGAATTGTCGCTTTTTACCATGTTCGCCCGCACAGCCTGCATTTGTCTTTTCAACTGCGAAAACGTCAAATCGGCAAGCAAAAAATTCTGCCTTTAGGCTTTGTTAAGTGCCTGCTCGTCCTCGGCGGAGGAGCCGAGGTAAAAGCCACAGGCCATCTATGGGTCTCAAGGATGGGTTACGATGAAATAAAGCAATATGATTACGGTGAGGAACTTATCTTTGCCAGGACCAGCAAACGCAGATGGTATCTGGCGCCAGATGAAATCGCCGACAAAACCCCCGCACAGGCGACCACCCATGTCCATCAATATAAATTTATCCGTCTGGAAGAACGAGCAAACTATGAGCCGTTAATCCTCTGTCTTAAAGGCCTGCAGTTGGCCTACAATCCTGCTGATTACTTGACCGCCGAACAGTTAAGAACGAGTAAAAAGTTACAGCGGGAGTATGAAGAGCTGAAAAAATGGTCCGTCGAGCCAACTGAAATCAGCCCACAAACGATAAGAAAATTCTTAAATGCCGTCCAGGATGGCTTAATGAATGAGGGCCACCACCAACCCGTCCACAAATTACACTATATCGATTGGGTGTTAAGCGCCATTGATGTACAACTGCGTATGTTCAACAAGCAGCTCAAAAAAAACGCAGAACTATAGCACAAAATTCAAAAATATATAGCAATAAATCTCTCCGAAAGAGTAATATTTTGAAAATTGTTACCTGCCCCCTTTACCCCGTTAGAAAGAAAGCTCCGTCCTTTGGGCTGGGTAAAAAATACATAGTGCCGGTGGGGTTTACCCGCCTACGGTGGGTTAAAAACCACACCCGAGCTTTCTAACGGGGTTTACACCATTATGTAGATGCTCTCCTTCTCATACTCTTCAATTAAAGTCCCGATAAGCTCCTTAACAGAGATGATTTTATCTACCCGATAGGCATTAGCTCCCGCAAAAGCAAATCCATTTT
>CAZOQJ010000226.1:0-1759 GCA_964581905.1 uncultured Pirellulales bacterium | reverse complement strand
CGACTCACATGTACGCGATATCGCTGATGTTCTCTGCGAAATGGGTAAAATTACGCCTGAGCAGCTCGAACAGCTGCGGCGGCAGCAGATGTCCAAAGCTGCAACCGACGCTGCAACATGGCTGTTAGATAACGGTTTAGCCAATTCCGATGACATCCTGATGGCTAAGGCCGAGTTATATGGGCTTGAGTTTAGACACATAACAGCTCAGAACGTGGAGAAGCAGGCTTTTGAAAAGCTCGAAGTTGATTTTATAAAAACTAATTCTGTCTGCCCGATTGCGATTGAGCAGGATACCCTGCTCGTTGCAACGTCTGAGCCGACAAATTTATTTGCAATAGAAGATGTAAAAAGAAGAACACAGATGGACGTCCGTGCTGTTGTCTGCAGCGCCGAAGATATTGTTGCGGTATGTAATTCGTTCGAGGCCGATAAAGTGGATTATAAGCTTGATGACATCATTAGTGATATGACCGAGGTCGAGGTCGTCCATGACCAGCAGGAAGAATCAGAAGACCTCGAAAGAATGGCAGGACAATCCCCTGTTATTAAATTCGTCAATTATCTCATCAGCAATGCAATACGCGAGGGTGCCAGCGACATTCATATTGAGCCGAAGGGAAAATGTACCAAAATAAGATACAGAATAGATGGGGTGCTCTTCGAGTTGATGCAGTCACCGTTAAAGATGCATCCGGCCATCGTCTCACGTATCAAGATTATGTCCAATCTTGATATCTCCGAGAGGCGGCTGCCGCAGGATGGCAAAATCTCGGTCCTTATCGGCGGCAGAGAAATCGACCTGCGTGTTTCAATTCTGCAGACAAACCACGGAGAAAAGGTCGTTATCCGCGTGCTGGACACCAAATCTATTATGAGAGACCTCGGGCAGTTGGGTATGGAGACGGAGATTACGACTGCTTTTCAACGGCAAATAGCGCTGCCGCATGGGATTTTGCTTGTGACAGGGCCTACCGGCTCCGGTAAAAGTACTACCCTCTACTCAGCCCTTTGTCAGATGGATGGTGAAAAATTGAATATCTCGACGGTTGAGGACCCAATCGAGCTGCAGCTTGATTTCTGCAATCAGATACAGGTCAACGACAAGATAGGGCTGGACTTTGCTTCTGCCCTGAGGTCATTGCTGCGTCAGGACCCTGATGTGATGATGATAGGCGAGATTCGGGATAATGAGACGGCCCGCATAGCGGTGCAGGCTGCCCTTACCGGCCATCTTGTACTATCAACACTGCATACGAATGATGCAGCCAGCAGCGTTACCCGGCTGGTCAACATCGGTATTGATGCGTACCTGATAGCGGCGTCATTGAATGCTGTGCTTGCACAGCGGCTGGTCAGAAGGATTTGCCCGAAGTGTAAAGAGGCTTACAAGATGCCGAAGCATATGCGTAAATTTTTAGAGGAGTCGGGTGCTCAGCTGGAACAGCTTTTTCACGGAGTCGGCTGCGATTCCTGCAGGGGCTCCGGCTATGCAGGCAGAGCGGGTATTTATGAGCTGTTGATTGTTGATGAGATGTTCAGGGCAGAGATTTCCAAAGACCCGTCTGTTAGTAATATGCGTCGCATGTTTAGCAAAAGTGGCCGGACGAGCTTATTCGATGATGGGATAATAAAGGTGAAGCAGGGCCTGACGACAATAGAGGAGGTTCTGCGTGTAACGGAAGTGTATGGCCAGAGCGAAAAAAAAAAGCTCTCCGTTAAAAATGTCGTCTAAACCGGCTTGAAACCTGATATGAGT
>CAZOQJ010000225.1:0-1787 GCA_964581905.1 uncultured Pirellulales bacterium | reverse complement strand
AATGATGAGCTTGCCAGAGTAGAGTTTAACCGGGCCCTCGACAGACAAAGACGAGCAAAAGAAACATACGCCAAAGAGATAGCAAAAATCAAAGATGAGATAGCACAGCAAGAGCAACAAAGCCAAGCACTCGTCAGACAAAGCGTTGAGAATCCCCAAGTACAATCAATCATATCCCAACAATATCCCTCTTTATATGACTTCAGGGCATATCCCGACTTTGTCAATCCTTTTACAACCTACATAGCCGGGATTTATTTTAACCTTGTCGGCGACCACACAAAAGCAATTGATTTATTAAAAGAATCTTATGGTATGGTACCGGGTAATGATTATATAGCAGAAGATTTTGCCGTTACCGAAAAAATCCTGGATGGACAAGAGCAGCTAAACAACACGGTATGGGTAATATTCGAAAACGGCATGGGACCAGTCAAAGAAGAATTCAGGGTAGATTTGCCCTTGTTTATAGCGACCAGCGCAGTTAAGTATGCAGGGATGGCACTGCCGAAATTAGTCTTTCGAGAACAAGCATATCCATATCTATCAATCAAAACCGCCAACAACACCTACCCAACACAGCAGATTGCAGATATGGACAGGGTCATCCAAACAGAATTCGGCAAGGATTTTAATGCCATTTTAACGAGGGCCATAATATCAGCAACAGTAAAAGCGGCAGCCCAGTATGTACTGGACCAACAAGGCAGCGCCGCAGCGTCTGTAGCATCCATTTTCGTAGCTGCGTATTCCTTCGCCACAACCGCGGCAGACGTCAGGATTTGGACGACGCTGCCAAAAGATTTTCAAGTGGCCAGACTCAGCATACCAGAGGACAGGACGATAACGATAGACCCGCCGGGCGGGGCGCCAATTGTGGTTCAAATCCCACCTTGTAAGAATGCACTTATTTATGTTAAAATACCATTTAAAGAAGCAGCGGTAATTTATGATGTTATAACATATTGAAAATTAAAATTATAATTAACGGAGAAAAACTATGAAAAAGTTAATATTATTTTATGTTTCTGTCGCGTTTCTGGCTTTCGGCTGTGGCGAAGAGCGCGGCGACTCCAGAATCAAGGTAAGGGAAGGAGTTGGAAGTGACAACATCGTTAGTAATGTTGTTACCCGTCCGGTCGCCAAGGCGTTCAGCGCTCTGATGGGAGAAGGTATTGAAATAGATGAAGCTATCCTTAGAAGAAATAACGCAGGCTTTCTGGAGCTGCATGTCAACGGACACAACAGGTCGTATGACACCAAGCGGTTCAGGTACAGGGTCGAATGGCTCGACAGTGACGGACTGGTCATCGAAACAAAAACGAGTGTGTGGCTGCGGACATCCGCAATGGGAAAATCACCTTTTAGTTTCAAGGTTGTTGCACCAAGAAAAAATGCAGTAGATTTCAGAATGGATACAAGAAAGTGGGAGTAAACTATGAAAACAAAAACATTACAAATCATTTCATTAGTCAGTATTAGTATTAGTATTTTGTTGAGCGGCTGTGAAGAAAAAACGACAAATATCGATGTCGTGCACGATTCGGGTAAGCCCGTTATGGCTCTTGATTACAGAGACTTTGACCAGGCGGCAAGCTCGCTGGTCCAATCCATGCTCGGTTCAGGCGCCCTTAAAAAGGACGACGGCAGCAGATACGTTGTGGCCACCGGCAGAGTCGTCAATGACACAATGCAAAGAATCGACACCGACCAGCTAATGGCGAAGATTGAAGAGGAAATATTGAACAGCGGGCAGGCAGTTATGACGTCGGCTGTCGGCAGCGGCA
>CAZOQJ010000224.1:0-1966 GCA_964581905.1 uncultured Pirellulales bacterium | reverse complement strand
CGCCTCCAAAGTTGAGAATAAATTTTCTCAGCTCCATTTCTGCCGCTTTTTCCAGTGCTTCGTTAACATTCTCTGCAGCCTGGCTTTTAGCCAGTTGATAAAATAGAATGTCTGCAATCTTAATTGACAGCGCCGATTCGAGAGGTTCTCTGGCCTGCTCTTTGAATTGCTCAAAGCTGCTCGTTTGTGCTGTTGGCGTAAGATATTCAATTGGCGAGATGAACATTTCCCTCAGTTCAACCGGCGAATTAATTATATCATCACTGCTGATACTCTCGCCGCCAATAACAAGCACTGGTTCGCCTGTTTCTTCCAAAAGCTTTATCTTTTGCTTGAGGGCCAATCGTTGCAGCTCGGCTTCGGCTGAAGCCGACTTGTTGCTATCTGCACAGCTGCCGACAAAAAATAGGACGAAAAAAGAACAACCCAAAACTGGTTTCAACCATTTATAATTTTTTTCTTTACGCATTTTGAACCGACCTCTTGATTCAAAAAAGGACCTTAAAATTAAAAAACATATTACGATAAGCAGCTTAAAACATTAATCGTAAACGCAAATTGACAAAATTGCAATCCTTATTTTCAAATCAGGCTATCGAAAGTATCTCCGTTATAGCTAAAGATAAAGAAGGCCAAATCCTTCTTACGGCCTCCTACGACAACTCAAAGCAATACACTGTCAGCAAACTTGCCAAGGAATTCGGCTCAGAATTGGCAAAGAGGCTAAAATAAGAAACGCTTGATACTTTTATCCCTCACTTTTTCTTTCTGCCAGGATTTTTCGCAAAATTGTTATTAGTGTTCTCGGCTCGAAGTAGTTGGCAGGTAAGCGCAAATATATGGTTTTGGAATCAACGCTTCTAATTTTTCCACTAATTTTTGAAAATAGGGATTGAGCTTTTTGTCCAGTATCTTTTTCAAACGAAAATATCAAGTCTTGGCCGGAAAGGACAATGCTTTTTATTTCGTGCTTGCCGGCTGCAATTCGCAATTGGGCCAATTCCAGCAGCAGCTTGACCTCATCCGGCACAGGGCCATAAACATCAGTTAGTTCGCTTTCTATCTGTTTCAAATCCTCTGTGGTTTTTGCAACGGCGATTTTGCGGTAAACATCCATCCGCAATCTGTCGAGCGGTATGTAATTTTTGGGTATATATGCAGCAAAACCCAAATCGATAGTTGCTGTAGGTATGGATTCAGTCGGCTCGTTTTTTAATCTTTTGACGGCGTCAGCCAGCAATTCACAGTACATCTGGTAACCCACGATTTGAATATGGCCGGACTGTTCCGGCCCTAAAATATTGCCGGCGCCTCGAATCTCCAAATCCCGCAAGGCAATCCTGAAGCCGGCGCCTAAACTTGAATAATCTTCTATGGCTTTGAGCCGTTTGGCTGCCAACGGCGTAATCGGCCGAGACGCGGGAAGCAGCATATATGCATACGCCCTGTGTTTGTACCTGCCGACCCTGCCACGAAGCTGATGCATCTCCGCCAGGCCGAACCTGTCCGCATCATTTATAAAAATCGTATTCGCATTGGGAATATCCAGACCCGATTCGATAATCGTCGTGCATACCAGTACGTTGGTATCACCCATTACAAAATCTATCATCGCTTTTTCCAGCTCGCTCTTCGGCATCTGGCCGTGTGCAATGGTAACCTTCGCATCAGGCACAAGTTTTTGGAGCTCCCAGGCCTTTTTCTCAATCGTCCTGACCCTGTTGTGCAGGAAAAATACCTGTCCCTGACGGTTCAATTCACGGTAGATGGCCTTTTTAATAAGCTCTTTGTTGTAGGCGGTTACGTTTGTTGCTATGCTGCGTCTGTCCAGCGGCGGCGTCGCCAGCGAGCTTATATCACGCAGACCCAATAATGACATATGCAGTGTCCGCGGAATCGGCGTAGCTGTCATTGTAAGGACATCGACGTTGACACGCAGCTTTTTGAGTTTTTCTTTATGTTCGAC
>CAZOQJ010000223.1:0-2010 GCA_964581905.1 uncultured Pirellulales bacterium | reverse complement strand
CGTAATTTTACCCATTTCGCAGAGAACATCAGCGATATCGCGTACATGTGAGTCGTTATCTTCCTGCGGAATATACAAGTCGCTTAGTCCGCGTATCGACCGGTCCTCTGTACTACCCTGACCTTGTTCTAAGTATTCTCTAAAAATTTTATTCTGGCTCTCATCTAAAAAAAAGTTATGGTTTCTATCTAATACAAAACAGGGATTATCATTGCGGCAACTTTAAAACTATTTCCATATCTTCCGATTCAAGGTCGACAGAAGTATCACCAATCCGGACAACCTTAAAACCTTTTATTGAACCTCCCTCAGAGAGGATTTGGTCATCAATCATACAGCACCTGCTCTGCTCCGATTGCATAATACACAAAAGCTGCATTCCATTGGCCTGCTGTCTGAGCTGCTGTTGCAGCAGCATTTTAGCATTAATATCGAATTCTCCATTGCCACCCAATTTACGCTTTAAGCTGGCCAGGAACATCTCAAGCTCAAACGGATTTCTAAGCAGCTCATCGACCTGCACCTGCAGGACATCCGAAAATTCATAAAACTTCCCGACTATCTCATCCATACTGTTACACATTTCGGCTCTGACGCCGGTGAGCTGTGTGATGGCCATCTCAATCTGGGTTTCTTCAGCATCATCAATACCCGCTGACGCTGTTTTAGGTGCGCTCTTTTTTATCATAAAGCAAAGGCACAACAAACCTATTCCAAACAAAACAGCAAGCAATATCGTGCTCTTGTGCACATTTTTACTCTTAGCCGCTACTGTAAGATACTCCTGCTGTTGCGAGTTTTCGGTGGGGTTTACCTTCGCAGCTCCCGGCACTTGCCGCTCGGACGTATCTGAAACTCCCTGCTCTCGTAAAAAAGATAACATAGCTAAGCTCCATTAAAGCTTGTAATTGGTTAAATGGTGATTACCAATTACCATTTACTATTTAACTGGTTTTATTCTGGAAAAATATACTCACTACAAAATCAGCTGATATCCAGCCCTCATCTTCTTTTTGCTTCTGTAACTGAAGCTCACGTACTTTCATAATGCGTGGCAGTTTCTCAAGCTCCAGGAGGAACGAATAAAACGATTTGAAGTTTCCCTGTAGCTGCATTTTTAACGGCTGTTCCACATAACCGCTATTATTTTTCATCTTTAGTGTTCGGATCGTTTTGGGTTTCAGGCCTTCCTTTTGCGCAATAACTGTCACCTGCTCAAGCACTTTATGGATTTCACTTGTAGGCGGCAGCTTGCTCTCGAAAAATTTGATTGCCTCCTGTAACTGCTCAAGCTGCTTTGTAAGGTCTTCAGCCACCGCAACAGTTTCTTCGAAGTCGGTTAATTTATCCAATTTTGTCTGGACGCGCGCTTTTGCCTCTGCCAAATGCTTGTTAGTCGGCCTAATCATATATTGGTAGCCAACTACAGCTACACCCAACAACAAAACAAAAAAAACAAATTTTCTAAAACCGCTTGCCATAACTTCCCTCGCATTTCATATTTTGCATGACACTTTGCACATAACACATTAGTTACCAGCTCTAAAAACTCCGTCCCATTTTCTCCACCCTTGTACTAATTCTCGTAATGTCACCCTTCGTAAGATGAACGTTCTTTTTGAGCATTGCCGTCAGCTTGAATCGTCTGAATGTCCCATCCTCGATTTTGTGTTCTTTTGACTCCACCAGCGCCACATTGTCCAGTAATCCTACAGAGGATGACAGCCGCTCAATATAAGCAGCAACCTGAAGGTCACTCGGAGCAATACCTTCAATCTCCATATTCGTCTCTAACAATTTTTCCTGTGAATCTTGCGACTGAGCTGATGCCATTTTAGCCTGTGTCGCCCGATATTTACTGGTTGAGCCAACAACACGACTGGCTCGCTTGAACTCGTTCTGAACCATGCTTAGCCTCAAAAGTGAGACCCCCAGCGGGAGATTATTTGTTAACGACGCCAACAAAATACTTCTCGGCACCGGCTCAAGCAGCTCTGCAGTGGTAAGAGC
>CAZOQJ010000222.1:0-2135 GCA_964581905.1 uncultured Pirellulales bacterium | reverse complement strand
AGCAAGGCCGGTTGGTCGCAGGACTCGATATCATCGAAGACCAGCTCAAAGAGCTTGAAAAGGCCGCAGAGCAGGAAGGTTACGAAATCATCACGCGCTGCGTCGATATTACCAACACCGAAAAGTTTACCGAGGTGCTCGAATCTTTGGCCGGCGAACACGGCGGAATCGGAATCTTAATAAACAACGCTGGAATTACACGCGACAATCTTCTTTTGCGAATGACCGATGAGGAGTTCGATAAGGTCATTGAGGTGAACCTCCGCGCCGCCTTTGTCGCGATACGCACTGCTTCCAAATCCATGGTCAGAAACAAGTTCGGCCGAATCATCAACATCAGCTCTGTATCCGGCGTGATGGGTAACGCCGGCCAGGCAAATTACTCCGCCAGCAAGGCAGGCCTCATCGGCCTTGCCAAGACCGTCGCCCGCGAATTGGCCAAGAAAAATATCACCGCCAATTGTATCGCTCCGGGTTTTATCGATACCGAGATGAGCAGAAAGCTCCCTGAGCCGGTCATCGAAGCCGCTAAGCAATTTATTCCTTTACGCCGGCTCGGCACTGTTGAGGATGTCGCAAAGGCCGTCGCCTTTTTAGTCAGCGACGATGCCAGTTATATCACAGGCCAGGTTCTTTGTGTCGATGGCGGCATGGCTATGTAATCACTCATTACATTTAGACACGGATTAACACGGATTTACACAGATATATAAAAGCAAGCCGACTACGTTATGCCTATAATGGAGTCATTGCAGGGAGGCCGGTTTTCAGCCGACGCTGCAATCTAAAAAATAATCAATAGTCAATAGAAAATAGTAAATTGTCAAAGCCCCTCCAGCCATCGTCCGGCTAAAATTGCAAGGTCGTAGAAGTTTACAATATCATCGTGATTGATGTCCCCTGCTGGATAGACCCGCAAAAATGGATATGTCTGATTTTCGCCGATATTCCAGATTTCTATAAACTCCCAACTGGCATCGGTAAAGGTACTCTGCTTTTTCATATTTTCTGTGGTTTCATCGATTATGCCATTAGGGTCTACAATATCACCAGCACCACCAATCGAAGGATTCACATCCTTATCCCAGAAACAACTGCTGAAAAAGGTGTCGAGACTATACCCTATCAATGCACCTAAATATGTACTTCCACCAACTATAGCTGTCGCGTAGCAATTGAAAACGTCGCCCCAGTCACCTTCTCCTACCAGACCTCCGATGGACGAATCCCCCTCGACAGTTCCTGTTGCATAGCAATTCGAAATCGTGCCACTGGAATGCATCCCTGCCAGTCCGCCTATGCCACTAGCTCCTAAAACGATGCACTCTGCATAACTATTCAAAATAACAGAATCGTTCCATCCCACGAGTCCACCAATGTAATAAGCATTTCCCGAAACGCTGCCTTTCACAGAGCAACCCGAAATCGTGCCATAAGAATGAATTCCTGCCAATCCACCAACGGCTTGATCTCCCGAAATGGTGCCTGATACGTAACAATTCAAAAATATTCCGTTATTGACACCCGCCAGACCACCAATTACTCTACCGCGTCCGCCATTAATATTCACATTTTCCATTACTAAGTTTCTTACTTCAGCTCCGGAATCAACAAAACCAAACAAGCCAATACTATCAGTATTGTTGGAATCATAAGTGAAGTTTGATATTGTATGTTCATTGCCGTTAAAAACACCGGCGAAGGGGTGAGAATAATCCGTTCCGATGATATTGAACTGCGTGCCGGTGTAATCAGCGAGATTGATATCGGCGACAAGTAGGAAATGCGCATCCCAATCATGGGGATTTGCGCCGATTTCGTTCATGTCTTCGGCTGTGGCTATTATGTATGGGTCGTTCGGCTCGCCTGTTCCGCCGCTGTAAGCGGCCGCCCAGCTGCAGGTGGCCAGCAGAATCATCATCACGAAAAGAACTGATTGCTTTTTAATATGCATTATCCTTCCTTATGGCCATATAATTACTCAGCGCCTTGTAACCAGTGGTCGGCTATTATCGCAAGGTCGTAGAAGTTCACAATATCATCGTGATTGATGTCGCCTGCAAGATGTGTCCGCAAAAATGGATACGTCTGATTCTCACCGATGTCCCATATTTCTATAAAATCCCAGCCGGCAT
>CAZOQJ010000221.1:0-2329 GCA_964581905.1 uncultured Pirellulales bacterium | reverse complement strand
GAGGGTCAATTTCCCAGTTAGTAAATCCGTCTGCACTGCGTGCAACAGTCAGATGCGAGAAACCCCGCATGTCCTCGACGCGAACCAGCAGGAGCGTTTCTGTATTTAACTTGGTGGCTGCGGGATTAAAGACAGCGTTTGTTGGATAAGGCCAAATATCCGGCGTTAATATTGGATTGCCCTGGTATCTTTTGAAAAGCTCGTGTGCCTTTTTTTGCTGTGAAATATCGGCCATAATTTCAGCCCTAAAAATCAAGGGACATAATGATATTGTCCTTACATAACCTAAATTTTAATCGGCAAGTTGAGTAGTTTACTGTAAGCCAAAGTTCGAAATTTAGATACGACTATACAAAAAATTTCTCATTAGACAGGTGAATTTGACTAATAGCCGGATATTTCGTGGTCGGAGAGTCCGTAATACATTCACTACTGTCACTTCTATGTTACAAGACAAAATTTCTAACGGGGCTTACCATTTGCGTTCTGTATAAGCTTTGATATAACAAGCAGGTCTGTATCAGCTCATCGTGGTGGCCTTGAGCGATAATTTTACCATCGTCCATTACCACAATAACATCTGCGGAAATAACGGTGCTGAATCTGTGAGCGATAATAAAGCTGGTTCTATCCTGCATAATTTCTTCGATGGCCCTGTGAATTTTGGCTTCACTGTCGGCGTCAACCTGACTTGTTGCCTCATCGAAAATAAGGATGGTGGGATTTTTCAAAATTGCCCTGGCAATAACGATTCTCTGCAACTGACCGCCGCTAAGGCCGGCACCTTGCTCACCGATTATTGTGTCATATCCGTTCGGCAGGGGCTCAATAAACTCATGGGCAAAGGCACGCCTGGCTGCGGCAATTATTTCTTCGCGTGTAGCATTGGGTTTACCGTATGCGATATTTGCCGCTATAGTGTTGTTGAATGTTACTACATTTTGCGTAACCATTCCAATCTGGTTTCGCAAACTGTACAGTGTTACATCATAAATATCTATATTATCTATGAGGATATGGCCGCTGTCGGGATTATAAAATCTTGGTATCAGATTTGCCAGCGTTGTTTTGCCTGAGCCGTTAGGTCCTACGATAGCAATGTTATGACCTGCCTGGACTGTAAGATTGATTTTCTTCAATATCGGCCTGTCACTGCCGGGATAGGTGAACATAATGTTTCTGAATTCTATTTTTTCTTTCAGCGGCGGCAGCTCAATTGCACCGGGTTTTTCAAACTCAATCGGCTCATCTATGACGGCGAAAACTCTTTCCGCAGCGGCATTCGCTTCCTGCAGCTTATTCCAGATATCGGAGGTTTTTCTCGCAGACTCGGCGGCTACTCCTAATGCAATCAACAGTGTAAAAAATCCGGAACCTTCCATCTTGCCTGCAGTAACCCACTGTGCCCCAACTACCAGCGCAGCTGAACCTGCTGCCATACCGAGGACTTCCATTACAGGCATAGTAACAGCATCAACTTTTGAAATCTTGAGCAATTGTTTCAACAATCTTTTATTTATCGCTTTGAAACCCTCTATCTCATACCCATAGCGGTTATAAATCTTGACCACTTTTAGCCCTGCCATTGTTTCCTGAAGCCTACCCAGCATTTGGGAACTGGCCATCAGCGATTTTTTGGTAGCCCGTTTCATTTTTTTACCTAAACCAACTACCAACCATAATACGAAAGGTGCGCCACACAGGAAAATAAGTGTTAGCTGCCAGTTAAGCCACATCGCAAACCCTAAAATGAAAAGTACATTTAGTGGCTCGCGCAGCGCTTTGCCCAGCATTATTTTGATGGCCTTACCCATTACATTGGTATCGTTGACAATCCTGCTGACCGTGTCACTTGGCCGCTCGTTTGCAAAAGAAAACATAGGCAGGTTCATTGCACGACTGAAGACGTCTTCTCTTAAATGGTTTATTCCAACCTGCACGACTTTCTGGGCCATATATTCCTGATGAAATTTCGCTGTGCACCGAATTATCGTGACCACTCCCATTGCCAGAATAATAAAGATAACCGCTTGTGTTTTCGCTTCCTTTGTTTGCTGTCTTGGCAGAAAACTCAGCCACCTTTCTAAATTGTCCACATAAAATGGCTTTGGCCCCGCATCAAATGTTAATATTTTGGTCTCGGCGATGCTTTCTTTATTGTCTCTACGTATTTGAATGGTAAGCTCGGTGTCTGACGCTGTATTTGCAAGAATTTCAAGCAGCTTAGGAGAGGGAATTTTATCTTTGTTCTGCCGGACTAAAAAATCGGCGGCGCCGATAATTTTGTCAAGTTTTTGCAGACCTGCTTTTTGCGCAAGGCTATCGTCCT
>CAZOQJ010000220.1:0-2333 GCA_964581905.1 uncultured Pirellulales bacterium | reverse complement strand
ACCTCTGTCTTCGCCCCGCTCAATAGCATCAATCTCGACGCCAATGACCTTGACGCCATACTTTTCAAGTGCACCTGCACGGGCAAGCTCCGATGATAAATTAAGTCCACTTTGGCCACCAAGATTAGGTAAAAGTGCATCCGGCCGTTCTTTCTCGATGATTTCTACCATGCTCTGCAGGTCAAGCGGCTCGATGTAGGTAACGTCAGCCATACCCGGGTCGGTCATAATTGTGGCGGGGTTGGAATTCACCAAAAGTATCTCGTAGCCCAGCTTACGAAGGGCCTTGCAGGCCTGAGTGCCGGAGTAGTCGAATTCACAGGCTTGGCCAATCACGATAGGGCCGGAGCCGATTATCATCACTTTTTTTATGTCCTTTCGCTTTGGCATATAAAATTCTCCTGTTACCCGCCGCCCCGCCTCGTGTCGGGAGACGCGGGGGCAGGCATCACCCCCCGCATCTTGCTGTCGCCCGCAGCCCCGACTCGCGTCGGGAGACGCTGGGGCTTGCAAGACAGCAGCGAGGGTGCAGCATTAGACTACATAAAGTTTAGGTTGTCAAATAAGAAAACTTTACTCGCAAGAAAATTGTGGACTTCTTTGAAGTTTTTTTGTTGGAACCCGCCGAAGCCCGTGGCTTTCGGCCGACGGCATCTGCGAAGGCGGGTAGTTCGGGATAGTTACAGACTCAGTTATAATCAACTGATGAATTTCTATCATTAAGCGGTGTCGTATGCGCGTTTGACCTGCTCGGCTATAATCTTTAATCCCTTCGTGACGGTTTCTTTATCACGGGAGTAATTTACACGGATACATTCGTTTTTGTGCTGCCATTTTTCCGTAAGTCCCGGAAAGAAATAGTGGCCTGGTACAACCAGGACTCCCCTATCTTTCAGACGTTGATAAAGCTCAGCGTTAGTAATAGGCAGCTCTGGAAACCACAGCCACAGGAAAATAGCGCCTTCAGGTTTGTGTATGTGAAAATCGATTCCATCCAGCTCTTTTAATAGTTGTTCTACGGCCTGAGCCGATTTTTTCTGATAGAAGGGCATAATAACATTACGGCTTAAATCGATTATTTGTCCGCTGCGAACCAAATCAGTGGCAATGGCAGCACCCATACTGCCCGGCGCAAGGTTCATAACGGCGTTGACCTGCGAGACCATAGAGATGACTTCTTCATTGGCGATAACGATTCCAGTGCGGGTCCCCGGCAGACCAAGCTTGGAAAGACTCATAATTACAATTGTGTTTTCGTTCCAAAGAGGCTCGGCTTCGGTAAAAATAATATTAGGAAACGGCGTGCCATAGGCATTATCAATAATCAAGGGGACACTATTCGCAGCGGCAAGGGCACTTAGTTTTTCAATTTCAGAGTCGGTCAACACATTGCCGGTAGGATTTGTCGGCCGAGATACACAAACAGCTCCGATTTCGTCGGTAATACTAATCCGGTCAAAATTGATATGGTATTTAAAGAAGTGGTCATCGATATGCTCGATTTCGGGCTTGTTCGCCACAAACAAATCCGCCGCCAAACCAACATCACAATAGCCAATATATTCCGGAGCAAGGGGAAAGAGGATTTTTCTGTCGGGGCCATCATCAAATTCACCGGCAAATATATTAAAAAGGATAAAAAAGGCCGACTGGCTGCCGTTGGTTAAAGCGATGTTTTTAGGATGTATGTCCCAGCCAAATTCGTTGGCCAGCAATGTGGCAATGGCTTCGATAAATTCCTTATTGCCCTGGGACGGGTCGTAATCCCCGATGGCCCGCTCAAATTCGCGGCCATTAGCGAGCAGCTTCTGCATGCTCTCGCGAAAATACCGCTGAACCTCGGGGATATGAGCAGGATTTCCTCCGCCAAGCATCAGAATATCCTGACCTTCCGCAAGGGCACTGCCCAGGTCATCCATCAATTGGCCTATGCCGGAGGCAGTTGCGATTTTCTTAGCAAACTTGGATAACTTCGCCATTACAACATTATTATTGCGTCTTCTCTTTTGGGCAAGGCAAAACTATGATTTTTTCAACCCAGTTGCGCCATTCAGCCGGGCCGTTCTCAGCAAAATATTCGAACGATTTATCATCAGCTAATCGTCCCAACATAATCTTACGGTCAGCCGGGTCCGGCACATCCTTAATAATGCGTTTGCGAAGGACTTCCAGTTCTGCTAAAAACTCGCCATGTTTTTCGGTGAAGGTCTGCTCCAGTTTTTTTCTTATATGGCCCGCATAAGCCGGGTAATGCCCCTCGGTACCTATGGCTACCTGAAGGTCGCCGCGTTTTACAACAGCCGGCACGAAAAAGTCACAAAGCTCCGGCTCAT
>CAZOQJ010000219.1:0-2337 GCA_964581905.1 uncultured Pirellulales bacterium | reverse complement strand
CCCCTGTAAGAACCTTGCCGTGCTGGATATTGTCGAAGCCGATTACCTCAACAACCCCACGCTCATCGGTTAAGTGCAACGCTTTAAGGGAGTTGTTGCCTATATCTACTGCCCAAACTGCTCCGGTTTTTGACGCCATAACAAACCAACCTCCCACTTACCATCTAAGCTTGCCTCTATCAAGCTTGTAAATCCATTTAATACAATATAGATTATACCATATTATGAAAACCTTTTCCATAACTACTCTCGGCTGTAAAGTTAATCAATATGAAAGCCAGCAGATTCACCGCCTGCTCGAACAATTCGGGCTTACCCTTGCTGAAAGCCCTGAAAACCCCGATATTGTGGTCGTCAACACCTGTTGCGTAACCCATACTGCCTCAGCAAAAAGTCGCCAATATGTCCGAAAAGCCCAGCGGCTAAACCCTGATGCGACAATCGTTGTCTCTGGCTGTTTGCCAACTGTACAAATCGGCGAGCTAAACGGCCTGGATAAATCCGCCCAACGTATGGCGGATAAAAATATCTATATCATCAGAAATCGCGAAATTACTGCCCTTACGTTAAGCCGCATAGTCAACGGCCATTCCAAAAACCCTAACCTTAATTGCGAAAAGAACTTAGCAGCTCAACCTAAACTACCACTGTTAACCAGTTTTAAGGGCCATACCAGGGCTTTTCTCAAGGTCCAGGATGGCTGCGATGGTTATTGCACCTATTGTATTGTACCCAAAACACGCCCTATTGTTCAAAGTAAGCCACTAAACCGCGTACTTGAGGAAGCACAGGCACTTGTTGAGGCCGGACATAAGGAAATTGTCGTAACCGGTGTATTTCTTGGTGCTTATGGCCAAAAAACTGTCAGAAGAAAAAACTGGCCTAATTGCGAAAATGGAAAATTAGCTGATTTGCTCGATAAAATGGCAACAATTCCGAATCTTGCAAGAATCCGGCTTAGCTCTCTGGAGCCAGCCGACGTTGCACCGCGATTAATCGATACCTTCTGCAAACACCCTAAGATTATGCCTCATCTGCACTTATCGCTGCAATCCGGCTCAAACGCCGTCCTTAAAAAAATGTGCAGACAATACACCGCTGACGATTTTCGAGAGAAGGTGCAGTTAATTAAATCCCGCCTCGACAGACCTGCCATAACGACCGATATAATCGTTGGTTTTCCTGGTGAGACCGATGCCGATTTTGAGCAAACCATAGATTTAGCAAAGGATGTCGGCTTTGCTAAAATGCACATTTTCACCTTTTCATCGCGTAAAGGCACTGTCGCAGCAAATATGCAGGATAAACTGCCTAATAAAGTTATAAAAGAGCGTTCAAAAATATTGCACGATTTAAATGCGGAATTATCTAACAAGTTCCGGCAGCAATTTCTCGGCGAAACCGCTACAATTTTAATGGAAAATTCTAATGGAACGCTTTGCGGACGAAGCGAGAGATACTTCATGGTCTATCTCGAAGAATCGGAAAAAAAGCCGAAACAAAATGACCTGCTCAAAGTAAAACTTCTCGAAAACACCAAAATCGGAATAACCGCCAAACCCCTTCAGTAAGACAATTGACATTCGAAAAACTTTCAGATATAATCACCTCACAATAAATTTTTATGTTTGTAACTATAGGTTTTTGTTTTTATTTATGGAGTAGATATGCTGGCAAATGCAACATTAGCTGACCTCATACGGCCTTGCAACAAAAGCCGTGCTGCAATGTATGATATTGCTTTGGTAATCGGCGGCTCTTTCGTCATTGCGCTCTGCGCCCAGCTCGCAATCGGCTGGCCCGTTCCTATAACAGGCCAGACCTTTGCTGTCTTGATGTTGGGGGCACTGCTCGGCTCTCGTCGGGGCAGCTTATGTGTATTAACATACATACTCGAAGGTGCTGTGGGCCTGCCCGTATTCGCACACGGCAGAGCCGGTTTTGCGGTACTAATCAGCCCGACCGGCGGGTATCTGATTGGTTTTATTGCCGCTGCCTGCATTGTTGGTCTGCTGGCTGAAAAAGGCTGGGACCGCCGGGTCGGAACAACCATCTTGGCAATGCTTGTGGGCAATATAGTCATTTACGCTTTTGGCCTGCTTTGGCTGTCTTTGCTGATAGGTATAAACAGAACCGTGCTAACTGTTGGTTTATATCCTTTCATCATCGGGGATATCTTAAAGACGGTTCTTGCCGCTATTCTTTTACCCACCGGCTGGAAGCTGATTAAACATTTTGGCTTTGTTAGTTAGCTAACGCAATACGCGATACGATATACGCAGCACGATTTTTTTGGGGAATAGTGTAACGGTAGCACGACTGACTCTGGATCAGTTA
>CAZOQJ010000218.1:0-2353 GCA_964581905.1 uncultured Pirellulales bacterium | reverse complement strand
CTGAACGGATGCCGCAGGTTTACCGGGACAATGACATTTTTGTTATGAGCAGCGCCCATGAAGGCATGAGTAATGCAATGCTTGAAGCAATGGCATCAGGGCTGCCTATTATTACAACTCGTTGTGAGGGTGTCGAGGAATTGGTAGGCGATAATGGTACTGTGGTGGAGAAAGCCGAGGCGAGTGAAATTGTGGCAGCAATCAAGAAATTGGCTGGCGACAAAGAGACTTATAAAAGAATGTCGATTGCTGCGAGGAAGCGGAGTGAGCAATTTAGCTGGAAATCTGTGGCTGAGAGATATTTGGATTGTTATGACAGTATTACAAAAGGGACAATTGATTAATATTGAAAAGTAGAATGAGCAGGCGTAAAGACAAAAGGTTTAGGGCAAGGGTGGTTAAGCGAGAGTCGAAAAGCGTATCGGCTGATTCGGTCGGCCAGATAGAAGTTGAGGAAGTTGCCAGGCGAGAAAGATACTTCGATTTTTTTTTGATAGTGGTGTTTCTGGCATTTGGTATCTACCAGTCGGTTCTGTATTTTGGCTATAAGATTGTACCCAATTCGGATTTCCCTGCCATTATCGGTGTTGGCCATAAACTTTTATCTTTTCAAATTCCCGAAGATTTCAAGCAAACCCCGGTGGTTGGCCTGTTACAGGTTTTGCTTTCCTATTTTGTGGGTGGACAGTATCCTGAATTAACTGCTGGCTGGCTGCTCAACGCCATATTGCATCCGCTTAATTTAATCCTGTTTTGGCTGCTCGGCAGAAAAATTATAGGCAAATCTGCTCTTTGGTTTGCTGTCATTGCTATACTGAACTATTGGGTAATATACATGCTCATAGAGCCTCTTAAAGAAACGTCATTGTTGTTTTTTTCGCTTCTGACGTTTTACCTTATCTTTAAGCGCTCGAATTGGAGCTATCTTCTTGCGTCAATAACAACGATGGTGCGATATGAAGGTGCGGCACTGATTTTGGCTGCATTCGTGATGGATATGATATATTGCAAAAGCAGGCGGGAGCGGATTCGCTCCTTTTTGTATTCGGCAATGGCGACCATACCTTTGGCGTTTTGGATGCTGGGCACCGTTTTGTCCTGGGAGCCGGGGACAACCCATTATCTCAATGTGTTTTTTAAAAGTGCTTTCTCGGAGACGTTTGCTGAGCCTGCTGCCCAAAGGACTGGTGTGGTCAAGCATATGCAGCTGCTTTGGCTGGTAGGATTTCGTCCTTTGTTTATGCCGTATATTGGGGCCAGCAATGATTTTGTGCAGGTATTATGGAAGCTAAGCAAGATTGTTGCCATTGCTGGATTTTTCTTTGGCTCTGTTTATGGATTGTGCAAACGTCAGTGGAAGATATTGGCCTTGCTCATATTTTTTGTGCCTTATTTTTTGCTTCATGCGCTTTATCCATATCCTATTCAGAGGTTCCATTCAACTATTTTCTGGATAGCCCTGCTGCTCTGCTGGTTTGGTTTGCAGAGTGGCTGGAAACTCATCGATGGCAAAGGGCGGATTCCCAAGGGCCTGTTACTCGCATTGCAGGTCTTGGTAGCGATAGTATCGATTATCTGGGTTATCTCACTCATATTTTACCTGCCTGGAATTTCCCGCTTCAGCCCGAAATCAGCTTCTCTGCCTTATGTGGCGATGTCACTTGTAGGGCTTATTTTTGTCGGGCGGATTCTTGTTTATAGTCCGAAGCACATTTTACGTGAGCTTTCTATATTGGCGTTTGTTTGTTTAATCATCGTATCTAATCAGTTTGCGCTCGCTAGTCTTATTGGTGATGGTCAGGCAGATATGGAATTCAAGCAATTGGCAGACTGGTACATTGCCAATGCCAAGCCGGGAGAAAAAATGCTCACCACATTGCCGCATGTCGTGAGGTTATACGCTCCGGAGCACAAGGATTCTTTGCTCCAGGTCGGAGATATTAAGGCCGAAAATCAGTCTGATTTTATTAAGAAATGTTATGATGAAGATATTACCTATGTTGCCTGGGATTCGAGGCTTGGGTTAAATCCTGGGAATGAGTATTATAAGTTTTGGGGCGTGAAGAATATAGCTATGTTAGCTAAGCCGCGAAGCATCGGGCCGTATGAGTTCATTACGCAAATCCGTGCGAATAAAAGACGCTTTATCTATATTTTTCGCTTGCGCAAACCCACTGAGTTTATGAGACAAGAATCATCAAGCAAGTAAGCGCATAGCGCATAGTATTTCTTTTCCTATCTGCTCTACTACCCGCTATCTGTCGAAACGAACCTTGAGTGCTCTATTGTCGTAAGATTCTCGTGCTACGTAGCCCCCGCAGCTTCTTGCGAAGCAAGAGCGGGGGCAGAGTAG
>CAZOQJ010000217.1:0-2362 GCA_964581905.1 uncultured Pirellulales bacterium | reverse complement strand
GAGGTAATCTGTGACACAGGCAGTCTCGAAGAATTACTGGTGACTTTATTGAATACTATGTTGAAACAGTTCAGTGCATTTCATGTTTGGTGCGCTCTTAGGGAACAACCATCCGGCCCAATGACTTACCACGCAGGAAAAAGACGAGACGGAAAAGCGGTAAATGAAAGCGAAATCAAGCTTATGGACAAAATTCAGCAGGCAGTAGAAAAAGGGCAATCTATGGTTTTGCCGCGAGTTGCGGCTGGACTGGAAGAAAAGGAAAGGATACGCTCTGCACTGATAGCGACTATTGTCCGACCGAGCGGATGTTATGGTATCTTATACGTGGACAACGCTATGGTACACAAGCATTATAGTCTCAGCGACCTGGACTATTTGATGCTGCTGGCAATGCACACGGCGGCGATACTAAAGAAATTTCTGGATTAGTAAATAGAGCGTGGTCTGTGTTATTTTATATATTGGCTTCTCGTTTCTGCGATGAGCTTTAACATTTGGTCAGCCTGGTTTTGAATTGCAGGATTGGGATTTGTCACCCTTGAATTCCATTTACAGTACAGTTTATTTAGCTTTTGACGAGTACTCTCTTTGCTCATATCGGCAGTTACGCCGAGGATAACTTCTACATCCTTGACTTCGTGCATACTGACAGGGAGGATTCTTTCTGTCATTTCTTGAAACCTGTCAGTATCAACTTCGAGCCAGTTTGCCAGGTCCTTAAAAAGGGCAAGTTCCTCAGCGTTGGCGAAGCCCGTGGCTTGCACTACATATAAGCAAAGCTCTAAAATATCATAGCGGTCTGCGACGGGCGCAATTTGAACAATTTCTTTGCAAATTTTATAAGTGTCAAGATGATTGCCATTGCGGAAAAAAGCAACTGTTTTGTTCAATGCTTTGTCGAGATTGCATTTGGCTTTATCGGAGGTATCAGCTGCGTTGATGTTGTCTCTTGCCCAATTTTTTATAAGTTCAATCTCACAGTTATATAGTTTTTTGTCTATGGCACTGACAGCAAAAGCCAGTGCGACCGTCAGGATTTTTGTACGCTGGATATTTTCCTGTAAGTCTATATAGCCAAACTCGGGGTTATCGTAAGAAAGATTGCAAATAGCGCAAGCAAGCTCCTGCCCAGTCCGGCTTGGGGATATCGAGACGTTAAGCTGTAAGTTTCCTTTTCCTTTGCGAGGAAACATTAGCCAATCAAGGTGTATTTGGGCGACAGGGGTCCAGTTTGGTAGAGTAGTAACCTCGTTAGTAAGCTTGCCGAGGTCGGTGTAATAGCAAAACACGGGCGAATTTTGTAATTGCCATTTCTTAATACGGCTGTGAACCGGCTTGGCATCTGTTGTGTCTATAATCGAAATTTTTAGGATGGTTTTTGTATGTATTAGGGTGTCTGGAACGTGAATTGAGCCGCAAATTTCCACAGCAAAAATATCATAAACAGCGTTGTCCTTCTCTTGTTTTGTTAGTTTGACCTGGCAATTAAGGATTTGAAGGTCCGGCTGTTGGGAAGAATCAACAGGTAGATTAGAGTTTTCTTTTTGCGAAACTATCAAATTGGTGTGGTTGTGCCAGTTAGAAACCCAAAGGAAAAGATTTTTTAAGGGGCTGATTAAACTTCTATAGTTGAGATGACTTGACACTTTCTATGCCCTCTGAAGATATTGCTATTCGATTTTAGATTGCTCTAATGGATTACTCTTTTCTTTTTTGCTGCCTTGAGACATTTTGTTATTTTTATCCAGGCAAAGATCAACTTCAAGGACTTTACCAGATTCAATGTCCTCGAACTTACAGTGCATTCTTTGGTTTACATCATAGCTGTAAGTGACCTTTATTGGGCATTGGGCCGGCCTGTTGGGTGGGAGCTCGAATTTGTGTGTCGCAATCTTGTTTACGTACTCAGGCGTGGTATCTTCCCCCTGGGTTATGGTTACTTCAACTGTTGTTTGCCCTTCAGTCATCGTGTAGAACATCTGTGATGCTTCACAGGGTAGCGGTGTGTTTTTCCGAAGAATGATACGATTGGCAATTACCCGTCGGCCGGTTTCCTTATCAATAGGAGCGCAAATAGTACCGTAACTGTGATTACAAACATCTGTGAGACTGATATCCTGTAATCCACCGGCAATTCCTGCTGGTACCTCGTTGGGTTTTTCTCGGAGCATTGTCAAACCGGCGTGCAAAGCGGAACCGAGAGCAACACATTCGTCCACGTTGACTGTTATCTCAGGCGCAAATCCAAACATTTTTTCGATGCGTTGCTGAACTAAAGGTATTCGAGTGCTGCCGCCGACCAGAAGCACCTTATCGATGTCGGAGGGTTTGATGCCTGCCTCTTCGAGGGCCACTTCCA
>CAZOQJ010000216.1:0-2411 GCA_964581905.1 uncultured Pirellulales bacterium | reverse complement strand
AATTTCCCGCTGAAGCGCTTTACCCTGGTTGGTGCGACAACACGTGCAGGATTATTGAGTGCTCCCCTTCGCGGCCGATTTGGAATGCTGTATCATCTGGATTTTTATAACAGCGAAGAACTGACGGCGATTTTAGAGAGGTCCGCAGGATTATTGCAATTGAAATGCGAGGATGGGACGCTCAAATTGATTGCCAGCCGGTCACGTGGAACACCACGAGTGGCCAATCGATTATTAAAGCGGGTGCGTGACTATGCACAGGTAAAGGGAAAAGGCGTGCTTAGCACGGAGATTGTCGAAAATGCACTAAAGATGGAGCAGATTGACACGTTAGGTCTGGATGAATTGGACAGGGCCTTTCTGCGAGCATTGGTCAATACCTATGATGGCGGCCCAGCTGGCGTGGATGCCATTGCCGCTACACTCGGCGAAGAAAGGGACACACTGGAGGACGTGGTTGAGCCGTATCTTTTACAGGTTGGTTTTCTACGCCGAACCAAACGCGGCCGAGAAATCACCAAATCCGCCTGCGAGCATCTAAAGCTAAAATACCATAAAAAGAAAGATACCGCCGACCAGCCTGAACTCTTCGAAGAGGACAAACCGTAGGTCATTGCGTTATCCCCCTCTTGCCAGTTTGGCCCACTTCCGAAAGCGACGGGCATCAGTACGCATGTTGTACTGCTCCATCTTTTCAGCCGTATTTTCAAATCCTGCGGCTAATGCCTTGTTATGAGGCCTAGTTTCCAACCATAACGCCTCTATAACAGGGGCATTTGAGAGAATCTTGGCATCTGATTCGTTCTCACACTTAATCCACTTGTTGGGGACATTTTCTACTTCCCACCTGCCGTCATCAGACTGCCTGATTGGTAGAGATTTTGCTGATTTTGACATATTTGCCTCCTTAATAATCGCCTTAATTTTTGGCTTTTTCAACATACTTTATTTCCTCATACGTGATATAATTGATGTAATACTTCGTAGAAATTCACGTAACCATTTCATAAAATTATGTCTCTCCATATATACCTGCGGAATTGCTATGATTTTTATAAATGTCAGAAAAAAAGATATTCTTAACTATTTATACAGACTATATTTACATAAAATTTAATAAAATAAATGATAAATAATGTAGTGCCGGTGTCTATTTAAATGGTCTACCACCCACGCCGACCGGCTTTCGCAGGGTAGGTTAGTCTTTGAGGATATGCTTTGCCATTTTGGGCTGGTGGTGGAGAATTTCGGTGAAGTGGCCAATTAAGAGCTTCTCGATTTCATTCAGCGTTTTTTCATCTGCATCAGCAATCAATTGCAAATTGACCAGGCACCCTGCTGCCTTTTTAGATAGCCGAATTTTGTCAGGGAAACTTGCTTCACAATCTCTACAAATAAGGCCGTTGGCGGAACTGCTGAAATAAGCTTCGTATCGCGTATCGCGTTCTGCGTATTGCGTTTTGCAGTTTACACAGGCATTGAATACCGGTATCAGGCCGACTTCTTTGAGTAAAGATAACTGGAACTGTATCAACAATGATGTCGTATCGCGTACTGCGTTCTGCGTACTGCGTATCGCATCGAGGTTTTCCAAAAACTGCAGGAAGCTATCGAAGAGTTCCGGATGTGGGTCGTAATCGCCTGTCATACTATTGAGCAGCTCCATAGCAAAAAGACAACAATGCAGGACAAAAAGATTTTGGTTTAAGTTTGCAAAGCCCGGCTGCTGCTGAAATTCGGTCAAGGTTGCGAGTTTTTCCTTGTTCGAATCTGCGAAAACAATTTCCCCGTGCGCAAATACTTCGATTGGGCCGTCAAAGGCTGATTTCGGTCGTTTTGAGCCTTTGGCGATGGCGCTGATTTTGCCGTTTTCTCTGGTAAAAAAAACTACAATCTGGGATGTCTCGGAGAAATCCGTAGCACGTATGCAGATAGCCAAGTCTTTGGTCAACATTATTTAGTCGTTAGTATTTAGTCGTTAGTATTTAGTCGTTAGTATTTAGTGCCTTGTGGCGCTCTCATTATTGCATGTCCGTCGAAGCCAGACAATGCAATCTACTCACTATTCACTAACGACTATTCACTATCTTCTGGATTTTGATGCGTTTTATTCTTCTGGCCTCGGCGGAAACGATGGTAAATTTCAGATTTTTGTAATTAAGGCTCTCCCCGCTTTTTGGAATGTAGCCCAGTTGCGAAAAGACGAAGCCACCGATGGTATCGTAATCTTCCTCTTCGGGCAGGCTTAATTCAAACCGGTCGTTTAAGTCATCGACGTACATTCGAGCATCAATCTCAATGGTGCTCTCATCGATTTTCTTGATTGGTTCAGGCGGAGTTTTTTCATACTCATCGGTTATCTCACCGACAAGCTCTTCGAGAATATCCTCCAAAGTCACAACACCGGCTGT
>CAZOQJ010000215.1:0-2598 GCA_964581905.1 uncultured Pirellulales bacterium | reverse complement strand
CCAGCTTCGGCGGCCAGCTCGATAGTCTCTGCGATATTATCAGCTTTGGTGTGGCACCGGCATTTTTGATGATAAAAGTTTTAGAATACAAATTGACCGGCTTTGCCGGAATCAATCCTACCATTGAAAATTTTCTGTACCGCTTCATCTGGTTGTCAGCGGCAGCATATATGAGCTGTGCAGCCATTCGATTAGCAAGATTCAATGTTGAAAATGAGGAGGACGAGTCCGCGCATATGAGCTTTATGGGTCTGCCAACACCCGCTGCCGCCGGCGTGATAGTCAGCTTAATAATATTCCATCAGGAAACACTGCCGAGTCTGAACATAATTATTTATGCCCTGCCATTTCTGGCTCTCGGGGCGTCGGTGCTGATGGTCAGCAGGATTCGATATCCACACATCCTAAATCAATACATAAGGGGCAAAAAACCATTTGCACACCTTATAAGGGTCCTGCTGTTCCTCGCTTTTGTCCTCTGGAGCAGACAGACGGCTCTGGTACTGATTTTCTGTGGTTTTGCGGCAGGTGGATTCGTAAAGTGGCTTTACTATAAAGTAATCCACAACAGAAGTTACGTTACAAATCCCATGAGCAACTCTTAAAGCAACTCCGCCGAAGCGGCTATTTTGCTCACGCGAAGGCGGAAAGGGCAGCCAGATTTACCCACCAGACATGTAACGGATTTATCCGGGGACTCTCAAATGCACTCATCCTGACACGGCGTCAAGTCGCCGACGCTCCAGGAGCACCGTAGCCGGATTAGGGAGCAGCTTCTGGGACTCTTTGCATATCCTGCTGCTTGGCGCTGGATTGGTTGAGCTTAAAATACCGCTCAACAACTCCGACAATTCGTGAGAGGACCTTTCGTCCTTCGGGGCTTGCCTCCAAACCAACAATCTGCAGGCCAAGGTAGATACTTTTGTCATCTGCCGACGGCAAAATGTTTCTAATCTGGGAATTGAACATCAACGGCGTTTCATAAGGCATAGGTGTAAACCGCGTGCCAACAAACTGCCCTCTCTTAAAGTCCGGCGTCACCTCTGATTGGTGCGGAATTATGGCCTGTGCACCACCAGCAGAAATATCAACGAGTCTACCCTGAAAACAATCTCGTGTCTCAAACCTACTATCTCGTATCGTGCTTTCTGCCTCATCACGGCTGCGATGCCACAGCAACACATTCACCTTCAATGACTCCGGCACCGACACACGGAAATAGCTTCTCCTCTGGATTACCTCGACGTGGTCCGGCAGCGCAAGCACTATTGCTCCGCCCTGGCCTGGAGCCTGCGACGGCTCAAGATCAACCACCGCCGTGTCAAAGACAAACTTGCCGTATTCATACTTGAATGATATACCGACCGGCTGGAAAATCCGTATATTTATCGGTTGCGGCTTTTCCCCAGAGTGAGCGCCCTCAATATTCAGTCTGTTATGACCAAGTGCGGCCAGAAATACCTTTGCGACGTGCCATTTGCCTTTCGACAAATAGGTCATAATAGCAGGTACTCTTTTTTTAACCGCAATTTGCAGGATTCGCTTCGGGTCAACTCCCTGCAGCATTGCTACTTCGCGCATATCATTACCCCCCTATAGAGATGCTTTAATATTTCTCCGTCGGGACTCATATTGTGTTTATCCGCCTGCGGCGGATTAAACTCCGGCCCTTTATAGAAGCCCTTAACGACCATTTTAGGTAACGCTCTCCTTACTTAAAATATATGTATAATTCGGCAATAAGCAAAATACGTTTTATATTAAATTTGTCCCTATTTTAGCTTTATCGGATAAAAAGGATAAAAAAATAAAAAAGCCGATAAAACCTATGCTGCTCCCGTTAAAAAAATAAACGACTGCTTCACACAACGGCATAACAACTGCTTTTGCTCTTGTACTCTTGAACACTTTTTTGTATCGTAATATGCTATTGTGCGAATGGTCGGTTTTTTTGAAAGCCGGACTCGTCCCGGCGAAGGCCGAAGCAGGACTATGCAAAAGCGACAATTGGGCAATACTGATTTGAAATTAACGACCGTTGGATTGGGCACATGGGCAATCGGCGGGTCCTGGCAATTCGGCTGGGGGCCGCAAGACGACAATGAGGCAATCGCGGCAATCCTGAGAGCTCTGGAAGTGGGTATTAACTGGATTGATACCGCTCCGGTCTACGGCTTAGGACATTCCGAGGAACTGGTCGGAAAAACACTCAAGCAAACCAAGGCCAAGCCATTCATCGCAACAAAATGTGGCCTGTTATGGAATGAGAAAAGGGAAGCAGCCCACTGCCTGAAAAAAGAAAGCATTCGTAAAGAATGCGAAGCAAGCCTGCAAAGACTCGGCGTAGAAACAATAGACCTTTATCAGATACACTGGCCTGAGCCGGAAGAGGATATCGAAGAGGCGTGGGAAGAGATGGCCAAACTGAAAGACCAAGGCAAGGTGCGATACATCGGCGTATCGAACCTCAATATCGAGCAAATAAAACGTGTCCAAAAAATTGCTCCTGTCGCTTCACTACAACCACCCTATAGTATGCTCCGTCGCGAGGTCGAAGATGAACTGCTGGACTATTGTGCTGCGAACAATATCGGTGTT
>CAZOQJ010000214.1:0-2600 GCA_964581905.1 uncultured Pirellulales bacterium | reverse complement strand
CTTTCTCCCCAGGCGATGAGAATCTCCATCGCTTCAATCTGGAACGGCTTAAATACCGCCGTTGTACCTGCCGGACCGGCTTCGGCTCCAATTGCAAAGTCACCAACTTTACCCTTAAGCTCGGCGACAATCTGCTGGGCCAGTCTTTTGCCTACTGACGGCAGCGACATCAGTATTTTATCATCGCCGTTTTCTATCGCCGCTGCTATGTTGGCTATCGGAATACTCAGCGACCTCAGGCCCTTTTTTATTCCAATCCCTTTGACGCTGACGTATTTGGTGAAGAAATCCCTTTCGCCTGCACTTAAAAAACCGATCATTCTCGGTATCAGGTTGCCGCCTGCCGGTGTGCCTTCGTAATACTCCATAGTGCAAAGGGTAATATCTAAGCCGACCTTGTCCGACAGTGCATTTACGCAGTAGCCCGGCAGCATCACTTCGTACGCCACTGCTCCGACCTGAACCAGGGCGCTGTCGCTGTCGAGGTTGACAAGTTTTCCTTCAATCCGAGCTATCATAATCTCGTTACTCGTGGCTTGTGACTCCGCCGTTAGGCGTCCTGCGGAGTGACTCGTTATTCATTTTAGTTGCTCGCATTTAGTTGTTAGTCACTAAAACGCTACCAGCCTCGTTTGCGCAGCATAATGATACAGCTATTGCATCGGCCACATCGTCCGGCTCCGGCAGGGCGGGTAAAGATAAAAGACTTTGAATGGTCCTTTGCATCTGCGGCTTTGACGCTCTGCCGTTGCCGGTAATCGATTTTTTTATGCGCGTCGCGCTAAAGCTTTTTAGCTCAATCGCTGCTTCTGCGCAGCTCTGCAGTATAACTCCTCTTGCGTGTCCCATCAATATCGCCGTTTTCGGATGGGCGTAATGTGAGTACAATTCTTCCACCGCCACGATGTCAGGGCTGAATTTTTTCAGCAGAGACTTAATATCTTCGGCAATCTGGTTCAGCTTTGCCTCCAGCGGCAATTGGCTGGATGTTCGGCATACGCCTGCCTCAATCAGCGCTCCGTCGCCATAGCTATGGAGCGTCGGCGACTTTTCTTTGCCGCCTATCTCTAAACAAGCGTATCCGCAGACCTGCAAACCCGGGTCAATGCCGACTATTCTCATTTTCTTCTCCAGGTAGTAATTCCTCCGGGCTTATCTTCCAGAACAATGCCAATTTCCTCAAGTTTGTCGCGCAGTACATCAGCCGCTACGAAATCTTTTCTCTCGCGGGCATTTTTGCGCTGCTCAACAAAGACATTGACTAATTTATCCAGCATTTCGGCCTGGACGCCGCTGACCTCTGGATATTCGTCCTTTACCAGGCCCAGAACATCTCCGCCCAGCCGGCTAAACAAAACGTCAATTGCATCCAGTGTTTCTTTGGTTGCCTCACTTTCTTCAAGTAGGTTGTTGGCCAGCCGAACCAGCTCAAACACAACCGAAAGGGCGACAGAGGTATTCAAATCATCATTCATTGCAGCTTCAAATTTTTCCCTCATTTGCTTTAGCTGCTCCGTCACTGCGCTGTCGGCTTCGCCTTCCTGGGCCTGGGTCATTCTTTTCCGCACCGCTGTAACTGTCTCGGCGATTTTTTCATAACCGCTCTGCGCCGCAAAAAGGGCGGCATCCGAAAAATCCAACGGGCTTCGGTAGTGACTGTTCAAAATCAGCTGCCTGACCGCCAACGGGTCATAGTGTCTGGTTAATCTTTCATGCGCACCGGAAAAGGCCTGTTTTAACGTGATAAAATTATCCAGACTTTTGCCCATCTTTTGGCCGTCAACTGTAACCATATTATTATGTATCCAGTAGCTGGCGAACTGAACACCGTTGGCGGCCTCGGCCTGGGCGATTTCACAGTCGTGATGTGGAAACTGGTTTTCCAGTCCGCCGCCGTGAATATCGAAGGGCTGGCCAAGATATTTTGTGCTCATTACCGAACATTCGAGATGCCAGCCGGGAAATCCCATCCCCCAGGGACTCGGCCATTGCATAATATGGTTCGGCTCCGCTTTCTTCCAGAGAGCAAAATCAACAGGGTTTTTCTTATCAGGCGAGACCTCCACGCGGGCTCCTGCTTGCATCTCTTCAATATTTCTGCCGGATAGTTTTCCGTAGTCCTCGAATTTAGACACATCGAAATACACCGAGCCGTTGGCCTCATAGGCATATCCCTTTTCCAGGAGTTTCTTTACCAACTCTATCTGCTCGGTTATATGGCCGCTGGCTTTTGGGCTGATGTCCGGCCGAACACAGTTAAGCTTGTCCATATCTTCAAAGTAACTTCTCGTGTAATATTCTGCCAGTGCCATAGGGTGCTTTTTCTCTCTTTTTGCTGCTTCGCCAATCTTATCCTCACCTGCATCTGCATCATCGGTCAGATGGCCGACATCGGTTATATTCTGCACGTATGTTACGCTGAAACCGAGATAGCGAATGTATCGGACCAGAATGTCGAAGCTTACATAACTTTTCGCATGGCCTAAATGCGCGTGTCCATATACAGTCGGCCCACAGACGTATATTCCAACCTGGCCTTTCTTCAACGGCTTAAATTCCTCTTTGCCCCGCGTCAAACTGTTATAAAGCTGCAATCCCAT
>CAZOQJ010000213.1:0-2623 GCA_964581905.1 uncultured Pirellulales bacterium | reverse complement strand
GCCTTTGTACCTAATCCAACGACCAAGATTCCCGCCGAGATAAGAAAGCAGTCTCTGGAGTGGGCGGTAAAGTATCTTGCTGAGCAGGACCCTAAAAAAACACAAAAAGGCGCTGAAATTATGAAAAAGCTGCTTGAGCAGAATGAATTAACAGCCGCAGAAATTGACAGATATCTCACGCTTCTTGTGCAAAGGTATCAAAAGAGCAATGCCAACGGACAACTGCGAGGAGAATTACTCAGCACAATGGCAGGACTGTGCGCCCCGCAAAATATTCACAATACACAATGCAAAAAATATTTTAAGCCTTTATTTGAAGAATCACTAAATGATAAAACCAATTTAGTTCGGGAATCGGCGGTAGACGGCCTTATCTATATTGACAAAACAGAAACCCTCGAGAAATTGAGAAAAGATTTAACCAATGACCCGAGTGTCGTAATAAGGAAGAAATTGATAGACCTCGCCGGTGAGGTCGGCGGTAAAGATGATTTGTCCTGGCTGGCAGAAAAAATAGGGTCAGACGCCGAGAGCGAGCCAGCCTGGCAGGCAATGCTCAAAATATTCAGACGCTCTGAAACCGACATTCTAAGCGAATGGATTGACAAACTCGTCCCACAAGACAGCAAAACCAAGCTGTCTGATGAGCAGAAAATATCCTTACTTGAGATAGCAGAACAAAAGGCAGCCAGCGAAAATAAGCCCAAAATGCTCAAAAACACCAGAGAGCGATTGGCCAAGCTCTACACCAAGACAGGCCAGTTCGAACGAGGAGCAGATTATTTAGGGATGCTGTACGAAGCCGCCCAGACTACTGAGGGGAAAATGGCGATTTTACCGGACCTGTTAAATGTATACCTGAAGTGGTCAAAAGCAGAACCAGCTGCCAAATTAGTTGAAAATTGCCTGCTGGAAAAAGACTTAGACCCTAATGGAGTCGTTATAGGTACAATCGAAGATTATCTAAGCAGTCCGCCTACAGGAACTGACCCTAACACAGTACTAAAAACACTTCTATCCAATATAAAGCCAACCGTGAACCGGCCAAAGTGGGAGCAGCAGAAAAAGAACTGGATTGACCACATCGGCAAAACCAACGACTCCGGCAAAGGTAAAAAACGTGATAATTAACCAGAATTAATCTTGTAATCCGGCCAAATATTTATACGATATCTGCCGTACGAAAAGAGCTTGCATAAGATTTTCTGAAGAAATAATTAAAAAAACTAAAGTTTTTTTGTTTTTTAAATTTTTCAAAATTTTTTACTTTTTGTATTTGCGTTTTTACGATTATTCTTGTAAACTGTCGTATTTACATTAAAAACTGATATAGATTATTCTCCCTGCACCCATTGTATGTCTTCGCAGTAGTGGGAAGAGAGAGGGGGGTATGTATTTACAGAATTAATCTGGATAAAGGTAGTTTGCTATCTCGAAGGTAGATTTTGTGTCGCTGCTGTAGCTCAGCTGGTAGAGCGCGTCCTTGGTAAGGACGAGGTCATGGGTTCGAATCCCATCAGCAGCTAAATGAAAGCAGGCCAAGTCAAAAAGGTCTATCGCGCAGCCAAAGCGTTTTATCTCGCGTCTTTTGTTGTCGCGGGGTATCAATAATCTTGGCTTCGAACTTATATTAAGGTTTGAAATTTGTTTTTCGAGGATTAAAGAAAGAATATAAATACTAACCCGGTACATTGGAGGTTTATATTAAGATGGCTAAGAAGGCAGTATTCGAGCGGACAAAACCACATGTAAATGTTGGAACAATCGGTCACGTGGACCATGGAAAAACGACATTGACGGCAGCAATGACAAAAGTGATGGAGTTCGAAGGACTCTGCAAGTTCAAATCCTACGATGAAATCGCTAAGGCATCAGAATCTCAGGGCCGACGTGACGAAACAAAGATTTTGACCATTGCCACAGCACACGTTGAATATGTGACAGCGAACCGGCATTATGCACATATCGATTGCCCCGGTCATGCCGACTACGTCAAAAACATGATAACCGGAGCAGCACAAATGGACGGGACAATTCTTGTCGTAAGCGCAGCAGACGGTCCAATGCCTCAAACTCGTGAGCACATTCTTCTTGCCCGTCAGGTCAATGTGCCGAAAATTGTGGTCTTCTTAAACAAGATAGACCTTGTTGATGACCCTGAATTAATAGATTTAGTTGAACTGGAGATAAGAGAATTACTAAACAAATATGAGTTTCCCGGAGATGAAACGCCGATAATCCGAGGTTGCGCCTTCAAAGCAATGAAAGCCGAAAGCATTGACGACCCTAACTGCCAACCAATTATTGAGCTGCTCAAAGTCATGGATGAGTACATTCCAGTCCCTGTTCGAGATGTTGATAAGCCATTTTTAATGCCGATAGAGGACGTTTTCAGCATAAAGGGGCGAGGGACAGTCGGAACCGGCCGAGTTGATCGTGGTAAAGTCCATGTCGGTAATGAGATTGAAATTATCGGGTTAAAAGATACACGAAAGACCGTAGTTACCGGCGTAGAAATGTTTAATAAAACACTCGATGAAGGCCAAGCCGGCGACAATATTGGTGTGCTTTTGCGTGGTGTGGAAAAGAAAGATTTGGAACGAGGGCAGGTTGTGGCGGCACC
>CAZOQJ010000212.1:0-2645 GCA_964581905.1 uncultured Pirellulales bacterium | reverse complement strand
GTTTCTCATAACTCTTTTTAACAACGTTAGTTACAAATTTGCTCCAACGAGATTTCTTTGCCCTTTCCTCAAAAAGCATTAGTAAGGTTGAAAAAGCTAACAAATATAGGCCGCCCGCCTTTGTCAACGGGCGGCCTATTTACCTTTCTACAACAAAATCACATCACGGGAAAAAGCATCAGTTGTTAAGCTCGAAGTGGCCCCAAGGAACAGAACTATTGTAGTAGATGTACCATACGCCGTTTATCTTGGCAGGGAAACTGGAGGTAAATACGAACTTGTTCGTGTAATCAGTGTCGTTTACCTCTAATTTAGCCACGTTCCAGGAGTTTATGTAATTACCTGAGGTCGCCTGCCAGCAGTATTGACCTGAGCCATTCTGGCTGAAATTCGGCGATATGGCAGTACCGTCACAGCCTGAATCACATGTGCAGCCGGCAGCCGCTGTTGTCGTTGTTGTGGCTGCGGTAGTCGTCGTCGTGGCTGCGGTTGTGGTCGTGCTTGTTGTGGCTGCGGTGGTTGTTGTACTTGTCGTGGCAGCGGTTGTTGTTGTACTTGTCGTGACTGCAGTGGTCGTTGTGCTTGTCGTGGCGGATGTTGTGGTTGTGCTTGTTGTAGTAGCAGCGGTTGTTGTTGTTGTTGTGCTGCCGCACTGGCCACCGACGCAGCCGCCTTCACAATTACTCGGACATACGCAGCTTCGCCTGCATCCACCATCGTACCAGCCCCAGCCGCTGCAACTTTCACAACATGTAGGGACGTCTGTGCCATACCAGTCACACGTGCCGCAGTCGCAGCCGCCGCCACTGGTTGTTGTTGTGCTTGTTGTGGCAGCGGTTGTGGTTGTGCTCGTTGTGGCAGAGGTTGTGGTCGTTGTGCCGCCGCCCACATAATCCATTAACCACTGCATTGCAGGGCGTTCTGTAGAGCCGACAGAGCCTGAGCTTACAAGCCAAGCCTCAGACTGCCATATCACTCCCTGTATATATCCCCACAGAGTTACCCCATAAACACCTGAATGCTCCCAGAAAACCGGGAATTTCTCTTGATATCTCTGCAACTGTGTACTATCATCGCCTCTTAGTTCAAACTCTGCTACATATATTGGTAATCCTGTCTGAGCTAATCTATCTAAATTGCTCTGTAATGTACTTACATCATAAGCTTCTACATTAAAACAATGAGCCTGCACTCCTATAGCATCTATTAAACCTCTATCCTTTAATAGATTTATTATTGTAATATAATTAGTTGCTGCATTACCATCATTCACTATTCCATAATCATTTAGAATTAATTGTCCATTACAATATTGTCTCGCTTTCTCAAAAACCCAGATGACCCAATCCCAGCCGGTAGAGCCATCACCGCCTAAGGCATCTTTATATGGAGGAGGGTCATGTAAAGGTTCATTAACAACATCTATAAAATCCATATTTGGATATCTTTGGCCAACAGCCTGTATCCACTCTTCTACCTCTGCCCTCTGCTCATCTTGCGAAAGTCCACTTATCCAGCCAGGCTGCTGAGACCCCCAAACAAGCGTATGGTGCTTATACGGATAGCCCCTACTTTTTGCATAATCATAAGCCTGATCCAGACTGCTCCAGTTCATACTATCCCGGTTAGACTCAACCGAACCCCATTTACCGGCATTCTCCGGTGTTACCTGGTCCCAATAATTACTAAAATTTTCGGGAATGCTGCTGCCAATTACATTACCTAAAAACTTACCCTGTGCTAATTGAGATGGTGATAGTAATAGCAAAACGATTAAAATCATCTTTGGCAATAGGAGAGACCTTTTCAATTTACTATTACCATCGAGGAAATGATTTAAATTTAAGGTAAACATTTTCTTCTCCTTTTTAATTTTACGTTGATTTTACTTACCTGATTTAATTACATTTGTTTCTCCCCGTTACACCTCCTTTCATACCCCCAAGCTGCCTGCCCCCGATATGTTCGGGGGCCTGTAAAACAACTGTGGTTTGCCGACAAAACTTCTGCCTGTCGCGACAAGTCGCAAACACGGCGGGATGGACTATGCAAAATAGGCAGGACCTCGGCACAAAGCCACAACGATTTATAATATCTCCGAACCAAAAAGGGTGCCGGAAGGTTAAACAAAAAGGCAGGACTGTAGATATGCACATCTTTGCAGCGAAGGCACAGTCCCTTGCAGATATGACAAATCAGTCTTAAAGCAAAAACAAACAATCCCATAGACCACAACCCCCTGTCGGGCCTCTTCCAGGAATATCCTCTTTTGGGGAATAGTTTTATTGCGTTAATCCATTAACGTTCATGTAAACTGCTTCCTCGATGAAAATTCTCGCAAGAGCTCCTCCTAACAAACTACTCTTAAGGTGCGTTTCTCCACTCAACTCTTCTTCTATCGCTTGACCTTACCACAAATCCGACCAATATCAACTAAAAAAACCCCTTCAGTAACATTTTTTTGCCGTTTCTCATAACTCTTTTTAACAACGTTAGTTACAAATTTGCTCCAACGAGATTTTTTGCCCTTTCCTCAAAAAGCATTAGTAAGGTTGAAAAAGCTAAAAAAAAAGCCGCCCGCTTCCATCAACGGGCGGCCTATTTACCTTTCTACAACAAAATCACATCACGGGAAAAAGCATCAG
>CAZOQJ010000211.1:0-2721 GCA_964581905.1 uncultured Pirellulales bacterium | reverse complement strand
CTGGAATATTCGGATTATGTCGGGCGAATAGCAATAGGCAGGATTTTTGCAGGCCGGATAACCGAAGCTCAGCCGGTTACCGTGATTGACAGAGAAGGTCTGCATACACAGCAAAAGGTTATGCAGATACATCAGTTTGACGGTCTCGGACGAAAGCAGGTTTTAACCGCTCAGGCGGGTGATATATGTGCGATATCAGGGCTTGACCCTGTTGATATCGGCAACACAATCGCCTGTGCGGACAATCCTTCGCAGCTTATGGTTATTCCCGTCGATGAGCCGACGATGTCAATGACATTCAGAGTTAACGATGGGCCTTTCGCGGGCAGAGACGGCAAATATGTTACCAGCAGGCATATTGGCGAGAGACTTGAAAAAGAACTTCAGCATAACGTTGCGTTAAGAGTCGAGCCGGGCCAGGCACCTGAGGAATTCAATGTTTCAGGCAGGGGTTTGATGCATCTCGGCATCCTGCTGGAAAATATGCGGCGTGAAGGATACGAGATTTGTGTCGGTAAACCCGAAGTAATTTTGAAAATAGTTGATGGCATACGCCATGAGCCGATAGAACTGCTTGCGGTGGATTGTCCTCTGGACTGCCGGAGTTCCATAATGAGTCTTCTGGGCGACCGGCGGAGCGAGATAATTAAAATGGATGCCAAAAGCGGAGCGAGCGATTTTACTCACATGGAATTTTTAATACCATCGCGGGGCCTGTTCGGCCTCCAGGCAAGGATGCTGAATGCAACGAAGGGCAGAGCGGTTATGCATCATTCGTTTGAAAGATATGAGCCAATGCGCGGCTTGATTCCCCAGCGCAAGGCCGGCGTTATGATTGCGACCGCTACCGGGCAGGTAACAGCTTATGCACTTGATGCTTTATACGACCGGGGCACTTTTTTCGTTGAGCCGGGCGAAAAAGTATATGAGGGTCAGATAGTCGGTGGGCACTGCAAGGAGAATGACATACCAGTAAACGTGGTAAGAGCCAAGCAGCTCACCAATATACGTGCGGCCAGCAAGGACGATACAGCGAGGATCAAAGCCGTCAGAAAGATGAGTCTTGAAGCGGCGATGGAGTACATTCAGGCCGACGAGTTTGTTGAGGTTTGTCCCAATTCGATTCGAATCCGCAAACAATTCCTGAAAGAAGAGGACAGACGCCGGCAGGCCCGCCAAAACTCCAAGTGATATACACGCCTCTGTTTAATAAAAACAAAAAAATTCTCCGGGTCTTTTAGAATTGCGAGCGATAGGAGTCGAACCTACACGTCCCTAAGGACACAAGGACCTAAACCTTGCGCGTCTGCCAGTTCCGCCACGCTCGCATTTTTCGTGATTCGTCGCTCGTGTCTCGTGACTCGTGACTCGATAAAACTAACAATAAGAATCGGGGCAAAGAATTTCATTCTGTCTACTGACTCCTGTCTTCTGTCTTCTTTTCTTCGGATATTTTCTCTATCCTTTTCTCTGCTTTTTGCAGAATCTCTCTGCAGTGTTTAATCAAAGTCATTCCTTTTTCGTATTGAGTTAGACTATCGGCCAGAGGTATTTCGCCCTGCTCAATCTTGCCCACAATACCGCCAAGCTCTCTTATCGCCTGCTCGAAGCTCAATTTATTTATCCCGTTATTTTGTTTTGCGCTCATATCTTAAATTTCCATAATTTTTTATTTGTTTTTAAGCATCTAACAGCTTTCATCTGACCCTGCAATTATAATCAATCGTTCGTGAATTACAAACCCTGATGGTATTTTTCGTGGCGGAGAGTGCTCTGGCTTTGTTCCTTCGACAAGCTCAGGACAGGTTGGCTTTGTTCCTTCGACAAGCTCAGGATAAATTGGGTTTGATTGGGTTTGATTTGGGTTTGTTTTGGCTTTGTTTTTATTTCCATAGTTCATAGTTTTTTTTCATAGTTCATTGTTTTAACAGTACTTACGTTCATTTTAGGCGTCCGTAAAATTGGCTTTGGGATTTTTAGGCCAAAAATCGATGTTCATTTTCATAACCCTTTGTTTTAGCAAAGCTTACGTTCGCTGGATTTTTAAGAAAATTGGGTTTGTTTTGCATACTTTGGTCAATTTGATTGACCAAAGAGTCAATGCGTAAATGAGTAAACGGGTAAATGAGTGAGCGGTTTAATTGTAATTGATCATTAGTCATTCATATGTCCTTAATATATAAGACTATGCGACTAAGTTTGGCGTGCGGCTCGTCTCCGCTAACGTGTGCTGCCTGAGCACATTCGGTATTATACCGTCCTCCTTCTGCATTTTCAATAGAAAAATAGCAATATTTTTAAAAAAATGCAGAATGAGAGAGTTTTGAGTTCTAAGTGTAAAGTGAAAAGTTGTGGTATCGCTGCGCGATGGATTTCCAACATTTTGCCACGAAGGCATCCGCCTTCGCCAAGGCTTCGGCGGACAGGCTCCGGCACAAAGAAATTAACCGCGGATTGACGCGGATTTACACAGATTATTTATTAGCCACGAATGAACACGAATAGAAGCACTAATACCTAAGGCATAAATTTATTCATTGGCCAAAAACGCACTTTCGGCCTTATTCAGGACGATTTAGCCGCAAAGTCAACTGATTTTGAGGGAAAAAAGGCGGCAATATCACGATGTAAGCCTGCAATATCACGATGTAAAGCTATCTCTTACGTTTCTTTCTGTCTGGCCGCTGGGTTAATGCAGAGGCGGCGGTACTCTTGGCCTTT
>CAZOQJ010000210.1:0-2762 GCA_964581905.1 uncultured Pirellulales bacterium | reverse complement strand
TGAAAAGGGCAAAACCTGATATTCTGGTTATGCACCCCGGCCCGATTAATAGAGGCCTGGAGATGGAAAGTGAGGTGGCAGACGGGGCAAACAGTGTTATCCTTGACCAGGTTACTAATGGCCTGGCTGTCAGAATGGCGGTGCTGTTTCTGGTCAACCAGGCAGCAGCACAGCAGATTGATTAGTGATTATTGATAATTGATTATTGAGTTTTGAAGGAATAGAAAAATGAAAAGTCAAATGTTGGTATCGCTGCTATCGGTTTTTATCCTTGCCACTTTCTCTTTAGCTGAGGGTGATGCTTCGGAAGTTACCGGCGCAATCTCCAACGTTATACTATATCGAGGCCAGGCGCTGGTGACGCGGACAATTGAGCTCGAACTTCCCACCGGTGGCTCGCAGATAATTGTTCAGAAGCTGCCTAATGCGATTATCTCCGAGACCCTCTACGCTCAGGCTTTGGGTAATGTAACGGTTACAAGCGTTCGCTACCGCGAACGGGCAGTCAAAGAAGACACTCGCGAAGAAGTTAAGCAGCTGGATGCCGAAATACGAGAGGCCGAGGCCCTTCTGCGACATGCTGAAGCCAGGATGAGGTTGATACATTCTCATATCAGAGCTCTTAACAAGCTTGTGGATTTTACAGTTGATGCTGAGAGGAGCGATTTGAACAGGGGTGTATTGCAGTTTGAGCCCTTACAGCAGCTTATAGAATTCAAAGAGTCGAAGCATTTCGAGCACAACGAAGAGTTTATGAAAGTTGATGATGAAATACTCGAGCTGAAAAGGCAATCGGAATTGCTACAGCGCAAACGAAAGAAGCTAAAGGCGGGCAGAAGCAAAACCGAACGTGAGGCCGTCCTTTTTGTCAACAATCCCAAAGACAACAAGGCCGTTATCGAACTAAGCTACCTGGTTAATAAGGCAAGCTGGCTGCCGCAGTATAATCTTCGAGCCAAGCCGGACGAATCGAAGGTGGCCGTTGAATACAATGCGATAATTCATCAATCCAGCGGTGAAGACTGGGTCGATGTGGCGATGAGTCTTTCAACAGCACAGCCGACGACAGTAGCGAGCCCGCCGACGCTCGAACCTCTGCAGGTGGCAGTGGCCGCCGGCAAGCCAAGAAGGTGGATATCTCGAATGAAGGAAACGGCTCAGGTACAGGAAGAACTGCCCCCTGGCAAAGGCGTATATCGAGATTTGAGCGAGCAATTTAAGAAAGTACAGACAGATCGTCGCCAAATGGCCAGAAAGGGTAAAACCGCTGAGCGTGCGCTTAACACAGCCGCCCTAAGTAGTCAAATGATGGAGTTACAAGTGGCTGATAAGGCCGGTGTCCAGCTCATAAAGCAAGAGGCGATAAGGTTTGCTCGAACGGAGGGGGTAAGCGTCACCTATGATTTAGGCGGCAGTCTGTCAATGCCGAGCCGCAGCGACCAGCAGTTACTCACTATAGCTGCTTTCGAGGCCAAAGCAGATTTTCTTATGATAGGAACACCGCTTCTGACAGATTACGTATACCTTCAGGGTGATATTGTCAATGATAGTAACACTATAATGCTGGCTGGTCCTGCCAGTATGTATCGCGACGGTGAATTTGTCGGCAAGGGGCAGCTTAAAATGGTAACTATTGGTGAAAAATTTACAGCGGGCTTCGGTGTGGACAGCCAGGTCCAGATCTCAAGGGAATTCAAAGACAAGAAGGTAGACACGCTTTGGGGCAACCGGGTAGAAAAATATAACTATCGCATTGCCATCGACAATTACAAAAACATGCCGGTCAAACTTCGTCTGCTGGAGAGGATACCTTATACTAAGGACGAGGAACTGGAAATTACAGGTTTTCAAACAAATGTTCCGCTCAGCACGGACGCGGACTACTTGAGAACCGAGAAGGACAAAGCGATTCTGCGGTGGGATTTGACTTTGGCACCTGCTACGGCTGAGAAGAAAGCAACGATAATAACTTACAGCTACAGTATGGAGTATGATAACGATATGCACATTCAGCCGGTGCGTTGACGGGGAGGCTGAAACTTTATGAGTGAGCTTTTAATAAAAAACGGGCGGGTAATAGACCCGGCGAACGGCATCGATAAAAAATGCGATGTGCTTATTGTCGATGAAAGAATCGCAGAGGTCGGCAAAATTGAAAAATCCGCACAGACCATTATCGATGCCACTGGTAAACTGGTAACGCCGGGCTTGATTGACATCCACGTTCACTTTCGTGAGCCGGGAGATGAAGAGGAAGAAACAATAGCAAGCGGTTCCACTGCCGCTGTTGCAGCAGGTTTTACATCTGTGGTTTGCATGCCGAATACCAACCCCCCTATCGAAAATGAGACCGACGTCGAATATATCCATCGAAAAGCCAGACAAGCAAGAAAAACCCACGTCTATACAATGGGAGCCATCACAAAAGGCCGTGAAGGAATCGAGCTGGCGGAGATGGGCTTTATGGCTGAGGCCGGTGCTGTTGGCTTCACCGATGATGGCAATGGAGTACAGGACCCGGCCGTAATGCTTCGAGCACTGAAATATGCCTCGATGTTCAACGTTGTGATAAGCCAGCATTGTCAGGATGACAGAATTGCAGGAAAAGGGGTAATGAACTCCGGTTATTATTCTGCGATACTCGGGCTGCCGGGTTTGGACCCGCTCGCAGAGCAGGCAATGCTCTGGCGCGATATTCAATTTATTAAGAAGTTCCCTGCTGAGCGGATTCGATACCACGCTCAGCATATATCGACAGCAGA
>CAZOQJ010000209.1:0-2762 GCA_964581905.1 uncultured Pirellulales bacterium | reverse complement strand
CTTCAATCAGGCCTGGGGAGGGTCTATGGCTATCCGGGTCGATGTCTTTCGCAAAGTGGGTCTTGATAAAATCTGGCCAAAGACCCTGAGCGATGATTTGTCACTGACCTATGCAGTTAAAAAAGCCGGTATGAAGCTGGCCTTTGTCCCCGCCTGCCTTGTGGCTTCATACGAATCAACCACCTGGAGCGAGCTTTTCGAATTCGGCCGGCGACAATTTCTAATCACCCGGGTAAGCAAACCCGGAACCTGGTGGTTCGGTTTATTCAGCAGTTTATACTCTGTGTTAGGTTTATGGGCGACAGCAGCTTTGGCAATTTATGCAGCAATAATTAAAGATGTGAATCTGATACTATTCGCCGCCGTTCCAATTGTGTTTTTCGAAGGTCAGGTCATACGGGCGATGCTGCGCCAAAAAATGGCTCACCGGTTGCTCAAATACGAGCAACGGTCAATGAACGACGAGCGGCGGGCTGTGAGGGCCGCTCGCACCGCTGATATCTTTTTATCCTGGCTTTGGTCGCTGCTGCTTTTAGTTTTTATTATCTCTTCGGCTTTTGGCAGAACCATCTGCTGGCGAGGAATTCGTTATAAACTAATCAGCCCGACAGAAACAATTGTAGAAGAATCCTGAACCCACATTTAATATAGGCCAGCTTTTCTACTTATGGTCTTTGACAGGTTCTATTTTCTTCTGTTCATCAGTTGAAATTGTTGGTTTGCTCTTTAGTGATACTTCGGTAATCGGAATGGGCCTGCCCTATGCGGGTGTCTGCTGCGTATCAGCTACAACTTCGGATTTACTTTTCGGAGGTAAATCAGATATCGGGATGGATGGCTGTTTTTGCTGTTTGGCTTGCCCCGTTAGAGACTTTTGCCTTTGGTTCCCTAACGGGGTTTGAACGGCCTTTTGATTTTCAGATTCGGCCAAGGCACGTATGGCTTTTTGCACGGCTTGTTCTGCGGGCTCTTCGGTCAACGGCCGGAGATATATGGAAGCCGTTCTACGCCCGCCATAGCGGGCTCCGCGACGGCGGGTCGAGGATTTCGGCCCCTCGATTTCGCTCGGGGCAGGCTGTTTAGCCCAGACCAAACCCTCCCGAACCAATTCCAATATTGCCAGGAATAATCCAACCATCACCACGCGGTTTGCTGCGGTTCCGAAGATATGTTCGAGACTCATCGGACCTTCGGTCTGCAGCCGGCGCAAAACCTCTACCTGATACAAATCAATAGGCGTGTCGTCTTTGATGTGACCTATATCAGTTAGGGTTCCTGTGGCTTTGCATATAGAATCGAAGGCCTCAAGCAGGTCCCAGATGCTCACTTGTTCGATGTCCATCTCAGGCTCGGCATCGGGCTTTAATCGCTCGATAATAGTATCCGGACGTGCAAAACGCTCCTTGTGCTCATCGGCAACGGCTTCGAGCAAGTTAGCGGCATCTTTGAACTTTTTGTATTCCAGAAGCTGGCGGATTAGTTCTGCACGCGGGTCAGCCAAATCATCGGCCTGAAGCTGCTCCGATTCATCCTGTGGAAGCAGCATCGCTGATTTTATCTGCATCAATGTTGCAGCCATCACCAAAAAGTCTCCGGCTAAATCCATGTCAAGACTCTTCAGCATCTCAATATAGCGAACATACTGGTCGGTTATCCTGGCGATGGGAATATCGTAGATATCGACTTCCTCCTTGCGGACCAGATATAAAAGCAAATCCAGAGGCCCTGCAAATATATCAAGATTTACTCGATAACCAGCCAATTATTGCTCCTGTTTTTTGCTGGATTCCAAAATTTCTCTTGCCTTTTCGGCCTGGCTCTGAAGTACCTGCAGTTCCGGCCCTTCCACAGCAGGTATCGGGTACATATTTGAAGCATGTGCACCGGTTGCAACAGCTTCAATACCATAATCAGCGAGCAACTGTTTTGCCATCTCTGCCTCGATATAGTTTGCAAACTGTGCGATTGAAACAAGCTTATCAGCCACCGTTAAGCTCCTAATCCAACGACCTTTCGGGCCTGGGCAAGAGTTTTCGACGCTACAACTCTCGCCCGCTCAGCGCCGTTGGCAAGAACTTCTTTGATATAGTCGATGTTATTTTCAAGCTCGGCCCTTTTCTGTCGGAACGGCTTGAAATATTCTATCATTAGCTCGGCAAGGCGTTTTTTGGTTTCGCCATAGCCCGTACCGCCGTTACGATATTTGTTTTCCCACTCGGCCAGCTCATCCGGCGAGGCAACTAACTTCAAAAGCGCAAAGACATTGCATTTGTCAGGGTCTTTGGGGTCCTCGACCGGCGTCGAATCGGTAACAATACGCATAATTCTCTTTTGGACGCTTTTCTCCGGCTCAAATATCCCGATAGTATTGTCATAACTTTTGCTCATCTTTCGGCCGTCGATACCGGGAACAACCGCCACAGACTCAAGGATGTATGCCTCGGGCAGTGTGAAGATTTCGCCATAGGTATTGTTAAAGTAGCCGGCGATATCACGGGTAACCTCGATGTGCTGCTTTTGGTCGGCACCAACGGGGACGAGATTGCTTTTGAAAATAAGGATATCAGCGGCTTGAAGAACCGGATATGCGAACAAACCATGATTAGGCGACAGCCCCTGAGCAACCTTGTCCTTGTAGCTTGTACATCTCTGCAATAGCCCCATCGGGGTTACGCAGGAGAGTATCCAGGCAAGCTCGGTAACCTCCGGCACATCGGACTGACGCCAGAAAACCGTCCTTTCAGTATCCAGACCCAAAGCGA
>CAZOQJ010000208.1:0-2790 GCA_964581905.1 uncultured Pirellulales bacterium | reverse complement strand
CTGGAAAAAGCGGCAGAAATGGAGCTGAGAAAATTTATTCTCAACTTTGGAGGCGACCAGGTCAAGGCAGATGAAGCACTTAAACAAATGGGATTGGATAGACGGAGTTTCAAGGAACGTCAAAAAAAACTGATGCTTACTCAATCGTATATAGCAAAGGAATTCCCCGGTACCAACAGCCCTATTAGTTATCGCCGGCTAAAGACCTATTACGAGAAAATGAAGGAAGAATCCTTCGTTAGTCCGGCTTCAATACAGTTTCGTCTGATAGATATCCAGCCTGACAAACTGGGGCTTTCAGACCCAAATCAAAACCCGCTTGAAGAAGCGAGAAAACTCGCTAACGAGCTGGTTGGGCGAATTCGAGCCGACGAAAATTTCGGTGAATTAGCGATAGTATACTCACACGGACACAGGCAAGCATTTGGTGGATTGTGGGAACCGGTGAACCCGGATTCGCTGGCTAAACCTTATGATATTCTTGCCGCTGAAGCAGAGAGATTAACGCCAGGTCAAATTGCAGGACCGATTGAAGCAAAGAGGCATATTTTTATAATGAAGCTCGAGAAAAAACGCTCAAAAGACTATGAGCCGTTTGAAAAAGTGCAACGACAGGTAAAACAAAGGATTATGGCCGACCGCCGGTGGGAAGTTATCAATAAGCTTAATGCCAAAGTTATGCAGCAAAGGGAGCTCGAAGAAAAGGACAAATTCATAGATTTTTGTATTGAAAAAATCTACCGAATAAGCAACCAATAAAAACAACCGGATGCTTGATGCCAGATGCTCGATGCTCGTAGCAGATGAATATCGAGAATCAAGAATCGAGTATCGAGAATCGAGTATCGAGTATCGAGAATCGAGTATCGAGAATCAAGAATCGAGAATCAAGAATCGAGTATCGAGAACATGGAAATCATAGCACATGGTATAGACCTCGTAGATTTTCCGCGAATAGAAGAGATGGTAAAACAGCACGGGGAGCGTTTCCTAAATAAGGTTTTTACCGATGCTGAACAGGCCTATGCCGAGGCGAAAAAAGATGGAACAGAGAAACTGGCTGGCCGTTTTGCAGCAAAGGAAGCTATTCTTAAACTGATGGGGACTGGCTGGCGGGGCAAGATTGCCTGGACCGACATTGAGATAGTAAATAATCCGGCAGGTCAACCGGAGGTTACTCTTACCGGAGAAGTTAAAAAAATCGCTGATAAGCTCGGCATTAAACACATAAGTATTAGTATTACACACACAGCTAATTTCGCAATTGCCTCGGCAGTTGCGCTAGCAGAGAAGGATTAGCCATAAAAAGTCGGATTAAGTCATTAGAAGATATTTTATTTTTCTAAATTTTCAACATCCGCTAAATCCTGATGTCTTCCGCTGGCTTTTTTGTTTTTCTTTAAATCTTCGAGGGATATAAAATTTACGTCTATACCATCTAAGGTTACAGTATTTTTGCTTCTGTAACATTCAGTGAACTCAACGCCATCTATAGATGTTAGAATCTCTATTCGTAGCGGAGGATTTCCCATCCTTATATTTTTTTCTTTTTCTAAGAACAATTCTTCTTTTAACTGGGGGGCATCGAAACCAAATTTCTTTAAGGCTTCGGCGGTTTTGCGGGCATTATCTTTGGAGATGGCAATCCAGATATCCATATCTCCGGTGGCCCGTGGATATCCATAGAGGGCAACGGCATAGCCGCCGACTACTAAATACTCAATCTTTTTTGAGTTGAGTAATTGTAAAAGTTCTCTGAAGTCTTTCGGTAGATGGGTCATAACCGAATATAATTCTCCTTAACTCTTCTAAGGCCTTGATTCTTTCAAGATAAGACTTTTTCGCCCAGTAATTATGGTCGTCTTTATCATGTATGGAGGTTATTTTTAAGGTCTTTTTGTCCATTTCTGCTCACCTCTGCTATAAAGATACCATATAAGTCCTTAAAAATCGAGCAATTTATTATATCATCTAATATCGAGCATCAAGTATCCAGCTTTTAATCTCCCAAAGCACATAGAGAACGCTACGGGTCAGGTGCGCGGCCTGTTCGCGTCACCACCCTGTTGTTCGTTCTGTCCTCTCCTTCCTATCTCTTCGCTCTGCGGTGAATAAGGCAGAACCGCTGTCACACCGCGCGGTGAATATGGCACGAACGACAGCACTATAGTAACTCCAATTGCCAATAGAAACCAATGCATAGAGAGAGTCTTGTAGAGCGGAAAGCAACTGACAAGGGCGGCCACGAAGAGTGCGATTGTGCCGCACCGAGTAAGGGTTTTGTCAGAAGACGATTGTATTGTGTGCGGTCCCACTATCAACGATCCGACGATTCCAAAAGATATTGCAAGTAGACCACAAAAGGGGAGAGTTAGAAAACGTCCAATAACACACCCAACAAATGCACCAGGAATTGTCCAATCTGTTTTCAATTGGGAGATGATAGCAGCAGTGACCGACGCTCCAATGATCGAACTGGAGAATCGTGCTATTGTCCAACCGCATTGTGAAACATTCATAGGCTGTGCCTCTCGGGTCTGTTCACGTTCTATTTTTGTGACTTAACTATTGCTTATATAGTTTCCGTATAAGAAGCCAAACTTAACGAATTCTGCAATGTTTTTTATCAAGATGTTATGGTAATGTAGCGGTCAGCTTGCAACTTGCAAGGCATCCTGCGCTTCGATAGGCAGTTCGACAAGAATGAAGTAGGACTTAGGATACAGATAGTCCTCCCCAGACTCGTCAACGATTCTCAGGTATCCTTCCTTTGCTGCCTCATCGTCCGGC
>CAZOQJ010000207.1:0-2791 GCA_964581905.1 uncultured Pirellulales bacterium | reverse complement strand
TCTGCGTAACCGGCTCGCTGGGTGGTGCATTGAGCGGGAAACATCTGGAGTTTGAGCCGAGGGTAAAGGAGGCAATAAAAATCGCCCAAATGGTAACGGTAAATTCAATGATTGATATAAGTGATGGTCTCAGCAGTGATTTGAATCGCATTTGCCGGCAGAGCCGGGTAGGTGCTATTATAGAAGCGGAGAAGGTTCCGATATCAGATGAAGCGCGAAAGGCCAAAGACCCATTAAGTTCGGCGCTAAACGACGGCGAGGATTTTGAGTTGCTTTTTACCCTTTCTCCGCAGGATTGTCAGATTTTATTGGAAAAATGGAATGGGCCGCTCCCGATTACACGAATCGGTGAAATTACTGACACGGGGAGAATGCAGCTCAAGATGTCTGATGGCCAGATTTGTGATTTGCAGGCCAAAGGATATGACCACCTTAGAAATTGATTATTGTCTATGAATTTTGATATTGTTTCGAATTCGCCGGAGCATACTATAGAGCTTGGTCGCAAAATCGGCTCGCAATTAAAAGGCGGCGAGATTATTGCTGTTTGCGGGGCATTGGGCAGCGGCAAGACGCATCTGATTAAGGGTATTGCAGATGGAGCCGGGGCAAAAGACAGCAAGGAGGTTACCAGTCCCACATTTGTCGTCGTTAATGAGTATGCAGGGCGGCTGGATATTTACCATATAGATGTTTATCGATTAGATTCTGTTGCTGAGTTTGAGATGCTCGGCTTCGACGATTTTTGTTATCCACAGTCGGTAGTTCTGATTGAGTGGGCCGATAAGATTGAATCCGCCTTGCAGGGAGTTGAGTACGTTCGGTTCGAGCTTCATCACAGCGGGAGAACCAGAAGAAAAATACATATCGAGAATACACCTGAATATATTACCACATAGATAATCATTCCTTTCTTTCAGTCATTTGTGAATCTGAAGATTTGGCAGTAGGAAGTTTATTTTTTATATTTTGCATGGATACTCAGATAGTCCCTGAAAAGGTTTTTAGAGTGTTTTTCGGACGTGGAAGTTTGAAATTATATTTTTGGTTTCGGGAAAAGAATAAGACTATGAAGTATTTTTTAAAGATATTTTCGAAGTTTCTTAGTTATTAGGGAGAATTTGCTGCTTACAAAAGAATATATGGATGATTAAGTGATGCATTGATTAGGTCGATACTTTGTATTGTTTTGGGGCTTTTGCATTTTAGCAAATTAAAAAATCTTATTAAAAAGGGGTAAAAAAATGAAAGCGAAAAGTGGTTTTACATTAGTGGAAATTCTGATTGTGGTAGTCATCTTGGGTATTTTGGCAGCTATCGTGATTCCTCAGTTTACCGAGGCCAGTACTGAAGCCAAACTTTCGAGTTTGTGCACTGATCTTCAAACTGTGCGTTCGCAGATTGAGCTGTACAAAGTTCAGCATAACGATAACTTGCCCGGTGTAGTTAATGGAACTCATACTGCCGGCGCCGATTTTGTAGCTGCTTTGACAGGCGAGACAGATGTCCACGGTGATGCTGGCAGTGAATACGGCCCTTATCTGCAGAAGATCCCGATGAATCAATTCAATGAATTGGATACTATCGAGATAGACGGCACACTTGGAGGTGGCGATTTTGGCTGGCAATTTGATACCACAAGCGGTGCTTTCCATGCAGACACGGATGACCACATGGGTATTTAAAAAATTGATTGGTCTGGGTGTATGAATATTTACACGGCGAAGCTGCCTGTGTAAGTTCATGAAAACCGTGGAAGGAAAAGATAGGCTGGCCGTGCTGAGGCAGCTGCCGATAGCAGGTCAGCCTTTTTAATGATAATAACGCATCGTTTAAATGGAAAGGATAGGTGATGAGAAAAGCAAAAGCTTTCACGCTTGTTGAGATTTTGACAGTAGTGCTTTTGCTTGGTATTTTGGCTGCTGTTGTGATACCTGCAATTGCAGGCAGCACGACGTCAGCCAAGGAAAGCGCCCTTGCGACAGACTTGCAGCTTCTTCGCAGGTTCATTTTGGTTTACAAGAGCCAGCATCTGGAAATTGGTCCTGGATACCCGAATGGTAATACTTCTGCTGCGCCCACCGAGCAGGCCTTTATTGAGCATGCTACTATATCAAGTAATGCTAATAGCGAAACGGCTCCAATCGGCACCGTGGGATTTAATCGAGGCCCTTATTTGCAAAAGATGCCCGATAATCCTTTTAACGGCAAAAGCTCAGTTCAAATGCTTGATGACGGTGAAGCATTTCCAGCCGACGCCGATGACAGTCACGGCTGGATATATAAAGCGGCCACGTCGGAAATGAGAGCCGACAATTCGGGAGCAGGCGAGGGTGGAAAGCGATACTATGACTATTAGCAGCAGATATTGCGGCCTGCCCCCGCGTCTGGCGACGCGAGTCGGGGCGGCGGGCGGAATACGGCAAGGCTTTACCCGCCATATGCTTGGCGGGTTTACGCTCGCTGAGGCGATGATGGCTACTGTTGTATTAGGTATCGCCGCAGCCGGCGTATTACTGCCGTTCACAACCGGAGCGAAGGTGCGGGCTGAAGGTATGCGCAGGACTTTGGGGGCAAAACTGGCGAGTGATTTGATGGAGCAGATTGTAAATGCGCCATTCGAGGACATAGTGAGTAATTATGATGGTTACTCTGAAGCGCAGGGCCAAGTAAAGGATGCGACTGGTACAGTATTTACCGGTTCAAATTATACCAACTTCAGCAGAGATGTAAGCTGCCAATACGTTTATATGCCGCAAGAAAGTGGGGCAGTAGCGCCGAAGTTTATTCG
>CAZOQJ010000206.1:0-2804 GCA_964581905.1 uncultured Pirellulales bacterium | reverse complement strand
GTAGTTATGGTCTTATTTTCAATTTCCTCGGCCACAGCCCCAGAAGCGGAAAATATTGCTATGAACAAGCTGGTCAAAAACAGCGTAGATAATCCTAACTCTCGCAAGAGCTTATTGTCATCGCTCATCGTGTACATTGCCAGCGATGGACTCAGAAAGAATAAAAACAAAGCGACAATAATGATTACGGAATAGATAGGTTGCCTTAGAGTCTCTATGAAAGTATTTTTTGCTATTGTAAATAATTTATCCATTACATATCAGCCGCTTTTGCGGCGACCAGGGCTCGAATCCTTATTGCGACATCGGCTCGACATTAGAAAGTTAATTTTCCCAATTAGCTCTATACTAAACCGGCACTTATTGTTATATTGCACAACTGACGACTTGTAAAGAGCTTGAATATATAATTGAATACTATATTCGAGGTTTTTTGTTCAAAAACAGACTGAGATAGAAAATGGCAGTATCATCCAAGCGTCCTAAAAATGTAGCGTGGGCATCTCTGGTTTTAAGCGTGGTATTCTTCGGCATCTGTTTTCTTATCGGCCGATGGAGTGATTTCTTTGCTGTATCTGCGGTTAGCTGGCTGCTCCTTCCAGCAGCTTTTATCTGGTTCGTCCTCGCTATTCAGTTCCATACGCGCAGCCTGGCCGAGCAGGAAAAGCTCGACATAAGCCAATTGACCAAAGATGAGCAGGGCCCTACCATCTTTCAGGCCAAAGATGAGCGAGCCAACTTACTTGCTGTAGCTCAACACCGCCTGGAAATACTCGAAAAATGGTTCATTCCTATATTCTCAACTCTAATCGCCGCTTACCAAATAGGTATCGGGATATATTTGTTAAAAGTCATCTCTGCCAACATCGATACCGAGCCGAAGCAGCCATTGCTCTGCGCAATTTGTATGACGGCGATAGCTTTTGTTAGCTTTTTGATTTCCCGCTACGCTACTGGTATGTCTGCTCAGCCGCAATGGCGACCGCTAAGAGCCGGCGGCAGCAGCCTGCTTAGCGTTGCTATTTTGTGCTTTTTTCTGGCAATAGGTCTGGCGCTGGCGCACTTCAACTGGTTTGGCGTGGTAAATGTAATCGCCTGGGTCATCCCTATATTGCTTGTTGTCCTTGGCACAGAAACAGCGGTAAATATCGTGCTGGACATATATCGGCCTCGCCTAAAAGGCCAATACGCCAGAAGCGCTTTCGACAGCAGGTTGTTAGGGATTATAAATGAGCCGGGTGGCATATTACGCAGCGCTGCAGAGACAATCGATTATCAATTCGGCTTTAAGGTCTCTCAAACCTGGTTTTATAAGCTGTTCGAAAAAGCGGTAGCACCTTTGGTTTTATTCTCTGCTGTTACGCTGTACCTATTGAGCTGTATCGTTGTGGTAGAACCTAATGAAGAGGCGATAATAGAGCACTTCGGCAATCCTCTGAATAAATCCGGTCAGGTAAACAAAGCTGAGCCGGGACTTACTTTCAAATGGCCGTGGCCAATTGATATTGCCTATAAGTATCCTACGAAAAAGGTTCTGGAAATCAGTGTTGGGTATGTCCCCAGAACTAACCCCAAGACCGGCGAGGTGATACGTGAGCCATCGCTATTGTGGGGTGAGGCGCATTATAAGGAAGAATATCATTTGCTCGTAGCCAGTGAAGAAATCGGTGCGGCTTCGGGCACCGGAGCTGTGCCGGTAAGTCTCGTCGTTGCCGCCGTGCCCGTTCAATACAAAATCAAGAACTTATACTCTTTTATCTACAAACATAACGAGCCGGAAAAAGTACTGGAATCTATCTGTTATCGCGAACTTACAAAATTCGCAGCCAGTGCAAAAATTGAGGTTGATGACGAAGCTGCTCTTGAAAGCAGCCTGCTCGGAGCCGGTCGTGCCCGAGCCAAGCAGATTTTGACCAGCAGGATTCAACAGGCCGCTGATGAGGAAGGACTGGGAGTTGAAATAGTATTTTTAGGCCTGCAGGGCATTCATCCGCCTATCGAGGTTGCTACGGATTACCAAAAGGTCATCGGGGCCGTGCAGGAAAAACAGGCAATTGTGCTCCAGTCCCTTGGAGAACGCAATAGAACTTTAAGCATGCTGGCAGGTTCGGTAGAAGAGGCCGACAAACTTTATGAAGTGGCAGCTAAATACCAAAAGGCCAAAGAACAAAACAACCCGGAACAAATCGAAAAACTCGGAGCAGCGATTGATAAAAGGCTCGCAGAAGCAAAGGGAGAAATATTCAGCACACTGCGAGAGGCCCAAAGCTATGCCTTTGAGAAAGCAACGCTCGCCCGCGCAACGGGCGAACGGTTCGACAGCCAGCTTAAGGCGTACAGAGCAGCAGAGCAAATTTATAAAAGCGAGCAAAAATTAGCTGCTTTTGAAGAGGCCCTTAAAAATATACGTAAATACGTCGTAGTTGCCGACCCCAACGATACGCAGATTTTCATATTCGACGCAAAAGAAAAACTCACGCCAAGTCTGTACGATATTGGCGGATTTGAGGAGACAAGCACAAAATGAAAAATATAACAGTTGCAATCCTTATTATATTATTAATCGCAATTCTGGCCATGCTTCTTATCTTATTCCAGGTCAGAGAAACGGAATCGGCCCTTGTAACAACCTTTGGCCGCCCTACTCGTGAAATTATCGAGCCGGGGTGGTATTGCAGATGGCCCTTCCCAATCGAGCAAATCCATAAATTCGATTCGCGAATGAGAGTGCTGGAAGTGGAGATAGGAGAGACAACAACCAAGGGAGCTGTGCCGATTATCGTAAATACCTATGTCGTCTGGAA
>CAZOQJ010000205.1:0-2846 GCA_964581905.1 uncultured Pirellulales bacterium | reverse complement strand
CGGGATTCGAACCCGCGGTACCCTAAAAGGGCACACCGGTTTTCGAAACCGGCTCGATCAGCCGCTCCGACACCTCTCCTTTGACATTTAATATTGACTATTTTCCATTTACGATTTTTTTATCTCTGATTTTCTTGGCCAGTATAGCAGCAAAAAGAACAGGTTGCAATTGAAATCCCTCACATAGGTGGATATTATGGTAACTCAAGAAAGGTAATTTGCTTAAGAATCGGGCGAACTGTTATTAAAGATTTTAGAGGAACAGAAATGTATGTCATACCGGCAATAGATTTAAGAGATGGTAAATGTGTTCGGCTCATCCAGGGTGAATATCATCGGCAGATAACCTATCAGGATAATCCAGTCAAACAGGCCCAGGAATTTAGCCAGGCCGGGGCGCAATGGTTGCATATTGTCGATTTGGATGGGGCCAAATTGGGCAAGCCGGTTAATATCGAAGCCATATCTGCCATAGCAAATCTTGGGCAATTCAAGATTGAGGTTGGCGGCGGACTACGGGACGAGGATTCTGTAAAGCAATTGCTCGATATGGGCGCAGAACGTGTGATAATCGGAACTAAAGCCGTCAGCGACTTTGCGTGGTTCAGCGAGATAACCGAAAAGTTCAGCGGTAAGATTGCACTCGGCATTGATGCAAGAGGCTCGAAAGTAGCCACTCACGGCTGGACACAGAATAGCCCGCAACTTTTGCTGGACTTTGCCATCGAAGCTGCCAAATTACCTTTGGCAGCAATAATATATACCGACATTGCCAGAGACGGCATGATGACAGGGCCAAATCTTGAAAGAACAAAGGCGCTTGTAGGGGCGGTAGAGGTGCCTGTTGTTGCTTCCGGCGGCGTAAGCACGATAGATAACATTAAAAAGCTGGCTGAGTTGAGGGTTGAAGCCGCAATAATCGGCAGGGCTTTGTACGAAGGCACACTCAAACTTTCCGACGCAATAAACGCTGCTATGACATCATCCGGCCCACCATCATAGATATGCCTACATCTTCTTCAGATGAACTTGAATCACGGTAATGTCAGCGGGAGTAATACCGCTTATTCGAGAGGCCTGACCGAGTGTGCTCGGCCTAAAAAGCGACAGCTTTTCTTTTGCTTCTGCCCGAAGATGCGTAATTGTATTGTAATCCAAATCAAGCGGGAGCTTTTTGTTGTCTAAAGTTTGCAAACCAGCTGCCAGTCGCTGCTGTTTAGCTAAATAACCTTCATATTTTGCGTCGATGATTGCGGCCTGCAAAACATCACTGCCGAGGTTCATATTTCTGATTTCAGGATTCTGAGCCAGCGTTTTTGCAACGTTACTACCCGGTTTTCGCAGCTGCTGCCATAAACTCTGGCCATCCGACCGAGTGCTCGTCAGATAACCTTTAAGTTTATCAATATCTTCTGTCTTTTTCTGGAATTTGACCCAGCGCTTTTGGTCCACAAGACCTACTGATTTACCGATTTGCGTCAATCTTCTATCCGCGTTATCCGCTCTAAGAAGTAAACGGTATTCAGCCCGTGATGTGAACATTCGGTACGGCTCATCAATGCCCTTGGTCAGCAGGTCATCTATTAGTACGCCGATATATGCCTGGTCTCTGCCAAGAACGACCGGTTCTTTGGCTTGGACTTTTCTTGCTGCATTTATACCTGCCATAATGCCCTGGCCTGCCGCCTCTTCGTATCCGCTGGTACCGTTTATCTGTCCTGCCAGAAACAGCCCGGATATTTTCTTGGTCTCCAGACTGGGTATTAATTGAATTGGTGGGCAATAATCATATTCGATCGCATAAGCGTAATAAATAATTCGTGCATTTTCCGTCCCTGGCAGTAATCTTAGCAATTGCTCTTGAACATCTTTAGGCATAGAGGTAAAAATTCCGTTGCAGTAAATCGTCTTTATCGTGTCTTCTTCCGGCTCCAGAAAGATTCGGTGCTGGGTTTTATCTGCAAACCTGACGACTTTGCCTTCGATGCTCGGGCAGTAACGCGGGTCGGCCCCGGTTATCTGGCCGGAGGAAAGGGGAGCACGGTGCAGATTGTCTCGAAGCAGTTTGTGTATTTTTTCATTCGTATATGTAATCCAGCAGGGCACCTGTGGCTGGTCTATCGATTCGGTCATAAATGAAAACGGCACTGGCGGGTCATCTCCCGGCTGGATTTGCAATTTGTCCACATCCACGGTTGCCGCATCTAATCTTGGTGTTGTATCGGTTGCCATTCGGCCAAGTTTCAATCCGAGCCGTTTCAGGCTCTGTGAAAGTTCGATGCTGGGCGGCTCATCGAGTCGGCCACCGGCCCATTTCTCACTGCCGATATACATCATCCCGCCAAGAAAAGTCCCCGTGGTTACAACAACTGTCTGTGCATAGTAAACCGAACCATCCTTGCAACCCACCGCTCGCACCTTATTGTTTTCCGTTATTATCTCGGTTGCTATTGCCTCGATGATGGTCAGATTTTCAGTTTGTTCGAGTGCGTGCCTCATAAATTCCCGGTACTTTTGCCTGTCGGCCTGGGCGCGAGGTGATTGAACGGCTGGGCCTTTTGAACGATTCAGCATTCGAAACTGAATACCTGTTGCATCTGTAGCCAGCCCCATCAGCCCACCAAGTGCATCAACCTCGCGTGCTATCTGTCCCTTGGCAAGTCCGCCAATGGCTGGATTACAGCTCATCTTGGCTATTGTGTCTTTGCTGATGGTTATGAGGGCTGTTTTGGCGCCAATCCTGGCGGCGGCGTGAGCAGCTTCGACACCGGCGTGACCAGCGCCTATAACAATGCAATCAAAACCATTTGTTTTCGTTCTGTTAGACATATTTAGTCAGTATAGCC
>CAZOQJ010000204.1:0-2853 GCA_964581905.1 uncultured Pirellulales bacterium | reverse complement strand
TTGGCGCCCGGCCGACGTAATTTTTCGGGTCTAATACTTTCTCGAAGTTGACTTTGCTAAAAGCAATGTCAGCTTTAAGCCGGCCGATTAAATCATTTGGTTTGCCAAGCTTTTTCACCTGGATTGCGGCAGCGTGTGAATGAAGCCGGATTCTTTCGTGTAGTTCCTGTCTGTTGCCGCCTGCCTTAACCGCCGCCATCAGGATATTTTCCGTGGCCATAAACGGCAGCTCCGCTGCAATGTGTGCTTCTATTACCTTCGGATAGACGACAAGGCCATCGAGCACATTAATAAGGATTTGCAAAATCCCGTCAACAGCCAAAAACGCTTCAGGAATGACAACTCTTCTGTTGGCTGAATCATCGAGCGTTCTCTCAAGCCACTGTTCAGAGGCTGTCATCGCCGGGCTGGATGCTAAGCTCAATACGAATCTGCTAAGGGCTGTAACTCTTTCACAACGCATCGGATTTCTTTTATAAGCCATCGCTGAAGAGCCGACCTGTGTTTTTTCAAATGGCTCTTCAATCTCTTTCAGATTGGCAAGAAGCCGCAGGTCGTTACACAATTTGTGTGCTGATTGTGCGATTGATGCAAGCGAGCTTATCACAAGGGTATCGATTTTTCTCTGATATGTCTGGCCGGTGACAGCGCAGGTGTTTTTGAAGCCGAAAGCGGCAGCCACCATCTTGTCGAGCTGCTTGACCTTTGTATGATTACCGTCGAAAAGTTCTAAGAAGGAGGCCTGTGTGCCGGTGGTGCCTTTGACGCCGCGAAAGGGTAATGTTTCAAGCCGATATTCAGTTTCCTGCAGGTCCATCACAAACTCATAGCACCACAGCGTTGCCCTTTTTCCAACGGTGGTTAGCTGGGCCGGCTGATAATGTGTGTAACCCAGCGTTGCAAGGTCGCGATGTTTCTTCGCAAATTTACCTAACGAATGAATCACCGCCGCCAGCTTTTCAGCGGTGATTTGCAGGGCTTCTCGCATGATAATCAAATCTGCATTATCGCCGACGTAGCAGCTCGTGGCTCCGAGGTGGATAATCGGTGCTGCCTTTGGAGCAGCGTCGGCAAAGGTATGGATATGGGCCATAACATCATGGCGAAATTTCTTTTCGTACTTGGCTGCTTTTTTGAAATCGATGTCCTCGATATGTTTGGCCATCTGGTTTATCTGGTTTTGTTTAATATCCAGGCCGAGCTTTTTTTGTGCCTTTGCCAGTTCCAGCCACAGCCATCGCCAGACACTGAATTTCGTTTGCGTTCCGAAAAGCTCGGACATCTCTATTGAGGCGTTTCTCTCAACCAGAGGGCTTGTATAAATGGTATGTCCAGTTTTAGTTTGGTTTCGCATATTTCTATTCATCTCTTCTATGCTAATTTAGTTTCTCTTTTATATGCTTGGATTATAGCGTTTTTAATCTGTGTGGATTGGTGTAAATTTTTCAAGCTTTGTTGTTCTTTTTGTTTCATCATCTTGTATTTCCCGGTCAACTGTGATTTCCGGGAAAGGATTTTTGAATTGCCAGCCGGTTTTGCCTGTTTTTCTATAATGCTCTAATCTTCGTATGCTAATCTCAGCGAGCACAGGGTCGATATCGCTGGTAAAACATCGTCTTTTTAGCTTCTCGCAAGCGAGCAAGGTAGTTCCTGAGTGAGCAAAAAAGTCAACTAATATATCTCCGTGTTCTGAGCTGGCCGATACAATCCTTTCTATTGCCTTCAAAGGTTTCTGTGCATAACATCCAGGCACATTTTCCTCCATCCTGTAAAATACCTGCTGAATATCCACCCAGACGTTTCCCGCTCTGATGGTTTTGGATTGGCTTCTTTCTAAGTTCTCAGTTAATTGTCCATTAACTTTTTTATAGTACCCTCTTAGAATTTTTGGAATGTCCGTATACTCGGCTTTAACATCGAATTTTGGTTGGCCCTTTGTGTAGTAGAGCAGTTCCTGCCTGACCGCCATCCAGTTTTTTTGCGTACCATATCCTCTTTGGTTTCTCATGGTTATAAAACTTCTGGTTTTGAGTTCTTTGAATTCTCTCATCATAAGCATAAAATCCGGCAGTGGTTGAAACCCGTTATTTTGGTCTGCTCCCAACCAAATATACAGATGAGCATTGTTCTTTAATATTCTACAGGTGTTATAAACCCATTTCCTGCTCCAATCTATATATTTTTCAATTGAAATTTGCCCTAATCTATCACTATTGATGTTTCCCGCCACAACATTATAAGGAGGGTCTTGAATAGCAAGTGTAGATTTATTATTTCCCATTAACGTTTGAAGGTCCTTTTCGCTGCCAGCATCAAGACAACCTACTCTGTGTCCATGGGAAGAATCTTGCCAAACTTCGCCGTATTTCAATCGGCAATAGGGCAAAAGCAAATTCCTTATGGTTTGATTGCCATCAATTCTTTGTAGATTTTCCGTTGCTATCTATTTTTTCCTGTCTTTCTTTTAATAGCTGCTCGATTTCTTCGATATCTTCCTGGCTTAATTTGAAGTCTGATGCCGGTGCGGTTTCTTCGATTTGGCTGGGTCTTCGTGCTCCGACTATGGCGGCTGTAACTTCCGGCCTGCGCAAAACCCAGGTGACTGCAAGCTGTGCGATGGTTCTGCTGTTTCGTTCGGCTATGGATTTTAGCTTTTTGACGAATTCGAGGTTGATGGAAAACTGCGGCTCCTGAAATTCGTTGCTTCGCAGGCGATGGTCATCGGGAGCGAGGGTAGCGAGATGTTCTTTGCTGAACTTGCCCGTAAGCAGGCCCCTCTGCATAGGACTATATGCAATAACACCGATATTGTTCGCAGCACAATAGTCCAGCAGTTCATCTTCGACCTCGCGA
>CAZOQJ010000203.1:0-2934 GCA_964581905.1 uncultured Pirellulales bacterium | reverse complement strand
TGGAATTGTTGAAGAATCTTTTAACCACACCTACTACACAACTTGGCAAAGCAGGGCGGTTTGCGGTCTTTCAAATCAAATTATGGTCGCACTGTGCCCGGCTTTTGAGAAAGAATCACTCCGGCCGGCAGGCTGCAGCGCTGTCATATCACACCATCTTTGGTATTGTCCCTCTTGCTATTGTAATGCTTTTGATATTCCAGTCGTTTCCAGCGTATAGCGATGTCGGTGAGAAAGTAAAAGCTTTTATATACGACCAGGTTCATCTCTCTAACATTCAGTATCCCGACCCTCAGAACGCTGACCAGACTATCAAGATTACCGAGCACCTTGACAGAGCAGTTGCAAACTTTTTTACAGGGGCAGGTAAAGGCACAATTACATTTATTAGCGTAATAATCGTGATATGGGTTGCATTGTCGTTATTATCGACAATAGAGAGAGCGTTTAATAGTATATGGCATGTTGCCAAAGGCAGGAGTTTTTTACACCGGATGATTAACTACTGGGCACTTCTGACGCTTGGGCCTTTGCTGTTCGGGGTGGGCATTTACATTGCCACGCGATACGCTGCCGTTGGGCAGATTCAAAAAACCATTCTGTCGCATATAGGTCCTGCTTTGTTGTCGTATATAGTGGCAACCGTTGCATTTTTTCTGCTTTACTTTGTTCTGCCGAACACAAAGGTTCAGGCAAAAGCGGCCATTTGGGGTGCGGTTATAGCAGCTCTGGTCTGGAGTTTTGCCAAGTGGGGCTTTGGCCAGTACGTTACGGAATTTATCCCATACAGCAAGCTTTATGGTATCCTGGGCCTTGTCCCATTAGGCGTTTTGTGGATTTTTATTACCTGGCTTATTGTGCTGTTTGGTCTGCAATTGACATTTACGACCCAACACCTGACAACACTCGATGCCGCTGAGATTGCCGCTGCCAAGAAAACAGAGGAATACTTCATAGCAAATGACCTTACCGCCATCAATATCGTCAGGGAGATTGCCGCCGGATTTGAAGCTAATCAGGCTCCGGTTTCACAGGAAGTTGTATGTAGTAAATTAAATATCCCTGCTGAATTCGGCGAAAAAATCCTTAACCATCTCGTAAACAGTGGTCTTTTAGTGAGGACTTCTGACCCTCGTGCAGGTTTTATGCCTGCAAAGGACCCGGCAAATATCAAGTTGTCCGATGTTGCCGAAGCCGTAACAGCAGCGAGCTTTGCACAAGCAACAACCGACCAGCCGGCCAATCTACAGCAAATAGCCCAAACTCAGCAAAGCGCTTTAGCACAATACAATCTAAAACAAATTCTCCCCAGCGTCTTCCTGTCGGAAGACAGGAGCGGGGGTGGGAAAGAAAATTAAAGCAGCTTAATCAATATGTCTGTGGCATTGTAAATAAAAAACACCCCAAAGCAAATCAATGCCACCGAGCAGACCCGCAAAACAATTTGCTGGCTGCGTGGGCCGAATAAGCCCGTGCCTTTGTAACTTGCCCACGATAATATCTGTAACCATACAAAATCACATAGCCAGTGGATGATAGCAAATAATGCGAAGGCCCACATCCCAAGACCGGTTGCAGTGGTTGCCAGAGCCAATCCCACGGTAGCCCACCATAACAAAAAATAGGGATTTCCACCGGATAACACTATGCCGGCTACAATAGGACCGCTTTTGGTAATTTTCACGTCTTGCACAGCTTCACTTTTTAGGCCGCTTAACATTTTGATTGCCATAAACAGCAAAAACACCCCTCCTACTAAGCCGATGAAGATTTTTATATAGGATAAGCTCAGGAGTTTATCCAGTCCCAGTACGATTAAAATCATCAGTGGAAACTCGATAATTACGTGCCCAACCGCAAGAAGTGCTCCGGCAAATCGGCTGTTTGTCCCCATCGCAATCGCAGCCGCTGTCATCGGCCCAGGAGACATCACACCTGAAAGTGATACCCCAACTGCCGTAATTAAGAAAAACAATAGTTCCATTAAGCCGCCACTCACTCCCCAATAATTTTTACCAAGACCCTTTTTTTTCTCTTGCCGTCGAACTCGCCATAGAATATCTGTTCCCATGGCCCGAAATCAAGCTTGCCTGATGTAACCGCCACTACTACTTCCCGGCCCATGACGCTGCGTTTCAGATGTGCATCGGCATTGTCCTCGAAGCCGTTGTGCCGATATTGTGAGTATGGCTTCTCAGGTGCCAGTTTTTCCAGCCAGACCTCGAAGTCTTGATGTAGGCCGGGTTCATCGTCGTTGATAAAGACACTGGCCGTAATGTGCATGGCATTGCAGAGCACAAATCCCTCCCTGATACCGCTTTCTTGCAGGCATGCTTCAATCTGCGGCGTAATGTTGATATATTCTCTTCTGTTTTTTGTATTGAACCAGAGCTCTTTTCTGTAACTTATCATAACTTTTTCCTTCATAAGTTTTTTTACGATTGTAACGCGTTTTGCTTTGTGCTGAAATAACTTCTTGAAAAATTCAGGATTGCCCGTTATTTTAGTTACCCTTAAGAAAAGCTTATTTTTTGTGTAACCATAATGTGATATTTTAATTTAGGAGAAAGCAAATGACAGACAAGAAAGCAGACCTGGCCGGCCCAGGCATCGGCGACTATGCCGAATTAGAGAAAATCCTGCCGCATGATTATAGCTCCCTTCTGACGCCAAAAGAAACTCAGATTGCCACTTACGCGGCTAAAGACTATATCGAGCAAAATCTAAGCAAGGAGCTTAATCTGATTCGTGTCACCGTTCCTTTGATTGTAGATGTTGAAAGTGGCATCAATGACTATCTCGACCGTGACGGCTCACGCACTCCAATCGGGTTCCATATCTCAAATGACTACGATAAGAACCCCATTGATGCTGAGGTCGTCCAGGCCGCAACCAAATGGAAGCGTATGGCCTTAAAGCAATTCGGTATGAAAG
>CAZOQJ010000202.1:0-2948 GCA_964581905.1 uncultured Pirellulales bacterium | reverse complement strand
GCCTGGTAGTCTATTGGGTTGTGGATTTCCTCGAAGGCACTCGCGGCGAAAGGTTATTCCGGGGCGTTATATTCATTCTTGTTGCCGGCGTTCTTGTCTTAAATTTGGTCGTCGAGAGGCTGGAGTTTCTTCGGCTTCAGTATCTTTATAAAGGTTTTTTGATTGCGGTTTTGATTATTGCCGTTGCAGCCTTTCAGCCGGAGATTCGAAGGGTTCTTATGAGAATTGGTCAGCCTCGTTTCTGGGTGGGGTCGTCTCATCAGCTCTCAAGAACTGTCGAAGAGATGATTACCGCGGTAATTGGGCTTTCAGCCGCTAAAATTGGCGCCATTATTGTTATTGAAAAGCGAGTAGCGTTAGGTGAATTTATAGAAACCGGTGTTCGAATTGATGCCAAGGTTACAGCCGAATTACTCAAGACTATTTTTCATCCCGGCACTGCCCTTCACGATATGGCCACCATAGTACGAGGTGATAGAGTAATTGCCGCCAGCGTGCAGTTGCCTCTGGCTGAGGTCGGCAGTGTTGACGGCGTTGAAATCGGCTCTCGCCATCGTGCTGCCATAGGCATAACCTCTGGCTCAGACGCTACTTGTTTAGTGGTTAGTGAGCAGACCGGCACTATTTCTGTGGCTAAAAATGGGAGACTTTTCAGGGATATAGACGAATCCAGATTAAGAAAATATCTTACAAGTGCGTTCTTATAAATGGATAGAGAAGGGCGTAATGCCTCAGAAGACGTTTAAAAATATCAAATATGGCAAAGTAGTAATTGTGAGTTTTATTACTATCTTGATATGGGTCTGGGCAGATCTGGCGCTGGACGAGGAGCATTCTGTTTCCAATGTTACTATAAGTGTTGCTAAATCTGCCGACCGTAGTCTCTTGGTGAGTTTCACTGACGAGTATCAGTCATCTTTTTCCATCGACAATGTTGTGCTCAAAGGCCCGGCGTCAAAAATAGCCAATGTCAGGCGAAAGTTAAACGTCGGCTTATTAGAGTTCGAATTCTTTTTGGACCCTGAGGCCGAAGGAATGACTGAACCGGGCGCCCATCTTCTAAATATACCAAATTTCCTTAGAAAAAGCGAACAGATAAAAAAGCATGGTCTCGCAGTCGAAACCTGTGAGCCGGAAAATGTCACTGTTAATGTTGTTGAACTGGTTAAAAACTCTTTAACCGTTCAATGTTGTGATGAGAGCGGAATTCCTTTGAAAGCTGAAAGTATCGAGCCGTTAAAGGTTGATATGTTTGTGCCTGGCGATTGGCAGGGTGAAAAACTTATCGCAAAGGTTCAGTTGACACGCAGAGAAATCAGCCAGGCGATGCTTTCGGCCATTACCAAAGTACCTTACATTGAGCTGCCTGCAGGCCAGTATAGACAAGCCACCACTGCTGTGGAAGTAAAAATGCCGCCGGCTGAAGAGCGGCTGAAAGATTACACTATAACAACAGCAACGTTGGGATTGTCCTTGAGTGAAAATCTCCAGGGCAAATATAAAGTACAGGTAACTAATTTAAATGAGGTGATAAGCCCTGTTGCCGTCAGGGCGACTCCAGAGGCAAAGCAGGCTTATGAGAGTATGCGATATCAGGTCATATTGGAAATCGACGACAAGGATATTAAGACCGAGGAATGTCGCAGAGAGGTTGTTTACAATTTTCCAAGCGAGTTTGTCGGCGAGGGCGATATTGTGCTGAATCAGAGTTCCGTACAGGCCCGTTTTAAGCTGGTGCCTATTTCTGCCGAGACAGAGTAGGCCTGTCCTGCTTGGCCTGTGAAGCCCTGCCATTTAGAGCAAAGCGGGGAGCGCTTGGCTTCTTCAATTTAATCACGTCGTGCCATATTGGGGATGGTTTTTCTTGCTTTTGTGACAGCGACCAAGGCCGTATAGGTAAGGAATATCGCAAGAATTATGAGTATAATGTTTATTGCGGCAAGCATAATGTTGGGCTTCTCGGCAGAAACGAATCCGTACGTGTTGTAGATTAGGGCGCCGATTGTAGTTGCGAGCATGATAACGGCCGGGATGGCTGTGAAGAGAAATCTGCGCTTACGGAGTAAGAGATACACGCTTGCGACGATAAGAACGACACTGGCAATTAGTTGGTTTGCAGCTCCGAATATCGGCCAGATGGCCTGCCAGTTGCCCAGCGCCAAGATGCCTGACAGAACGCCGACAAGTAACACGGCGACATATTTATTTTTCATAAACGGTATGCCGAATGTCTCACCAAAAAGTTCATTGCATATGTAGCGGGTAATCCTGGTCGCTGTATCAAGGGTTGTCATTATAAACGTCTTGAGCATAGTTATGCCTATAAGTGCTCCGAAACCAGCGAAAAAGACCTTTGTAAGCTGCCCGTATCCAGCCCCGAAGGCTTTTATCCAGCCTCCCTCTTTGAAAAGTGTTTGGTATACGAGGCCTTCCATTCCGTCAGGAGCACTTTTCCAGTACAGGCCGGCTGAGACTGCTATGACAGCCATAACTGCCAAGGCGCTTTCCATAATCATAGCTCCGTAGCCAATAACCCTGGCGTCGCGCGTGCGCGGGAGTTGCTTTGATGTAGTGCCACTTGCGACCAAACTGTGGAAGCCGGAAATGGCACCACATGCGATGGTGACAAACAGCATTGGCCACATCCATCCTCTGCCGGTGGAAAAAGAAATAACGCTGGGGGCTTTCATATCCGGCCTGGTAAAAATGATTCCCAAAAGCCCAAAGAACATCCCCAAATACAGTACTGCGCCGGCAAGGTGGTCTCTTGGCTGAAGAAGCATTGTTACTGGTGTTACGGATGCAATCATACCGTAGATAAGCAGTATTACGGTCCACCATTTTTCTGCGTTTTTCACAGGCAGCTCAATTGGAATATAGTATCCGGCAACAATCAACCCAAGCAACAGTATTACTCCGATTACCGAGCATGCCAATACGTTCACCTG
>CAZOQJ010000201.1:0-2973 GCA_964581905.1 uncultured Pirellulales bacterium | reverse complement strand
CCCTGGCAAGCCGTTGTGAGGGATTCGAAGACGAGAGGGTTTGGGGGGTGTGGAGATGCTCCGCGAGGTCGTTGAGGTGACAGGAACAAACTTGCGAGCGATGTAATAACCCACAAACTAAATATTCTCCCACAATCTTTGGGACGATTATCTTATCGCAAGCGCTTGAAATTTCGAGAAATAGTGCTATGATGCTGTATCTTCTGATGGTTCGTGTGGGTATTTGGACAGGATGGGGTTATAATACTTCCTGTCAACGTTTTGTTGCCGGCTGCTATCGAGAGCGGGCCATATTAGCAAGGGCCAATGTAGACCTTGTGTTATCGAAAAAGGAATCTTAGTTAGATGGGTCACCAGTCATCTAAAAAGGCAAAGAGGGCAAACGGCCGTAAGCTCCATGTTGTGGAGATAGTTCTTATCGCGTGCGTCTGTGGCTGGTTTGTGATGGAACTGGAGATATTAGGAGTAAGGGTGCTCGCTCCGTATTTTGGTAGCGCTGTCTACGTAGTAACAGGTAGCGTGATTGGAGTTTTCCTGCTCAGCCTTTCAGCCGGATATATGCTCGGTGGATGGCTTTCCAGAAAAGCTAATAGCCAGCGGATGTTGGGAATCAACCTGATGGTAGCTGGCGCGTGGCTGTGCGCTATGCCATTTTTCATAGAACCTGTGTGCGACGGGATGTTCAATGTCGGGTTAGGCGAGAAATGGGGCTCTCTTTTGTCTGCTTTTATTCTGTTCGGCGTACCGACCTTACTGCTTGGAACGGTTTCACCTACAGCAGTGCGCTGGCTGACGACACAGGCGAGCGATTCCGGGCTTAATGCCGGGTTGGTGCTTGCGTTATCTACAGTGGCCAGTTTCGCGGGCTGCGTGGTAACTGCATTCTACTTAGTGCTCCTTTCTTTGCGAGGCACTATCTATGCCTCGGGGGTTGCCTTAGTGGCTCTGGGTGTAATGATTTTAGTGCGGAGTAGAAGGGATAATTTTCAAAAAAGCCAGCGGGCTTTAGGAGACTGACGTTGGAAAGCAGGATGCGTAAGGTCATTTTAATTTTCGTGTTTTGCGTTGCGGCTTTTTGCCAACTTTTGTTTGTTAGTGTGGCAGCCGCTCATGAATTTGGTCAACTGATTTACCAGAAGGATTCGCTCTATCACCGCATATTCGTTTACAAGCTTGGGCCTGTTGTAACTCTTCAATTTGGCAGGCGGGCTGCTGTGAACTTTCAGAGCCAGGTCAACGTGCGTGATTTACGCCAGCACATGGTGGAGTACACTAAGTTGGCTTTTTGTGGGCTGCTATACAAGCCACAGCCGCAAAAGATACTTGTGGTGGGGCTGGGTGGCGGAGTGCTCCCGCGAGAGATGCACTATTATTTCCCGGCGCTTGACATTGATGTGGTGGAAATAGACCCTGAGATTCTGCCGGTAGCAAGACAGTTCTTTAGCTTCCGTGAGGCCGATAAGTTAAAGGTGCATATTGCCGATGGTCGTATGTTTATCAAGAAGCAGCTCCGCCGTGACCCCGTGCCGAAATACGATATTATTATTCTGGATGCATTCAACAGTGACTATATCCCGTTTCACCTGATGACGAAGGAGTTTCTTGAGCAGGCAAAGGGTATCCTCGCTGATGACGGCGTGGTTATTGCGAATGTGTTTTACAACAACCGTCTTTTTGATGCGGAGCTTAAGACCTTTTTGGCTGTCTTTGGGCGGTGCCAGGTGTTTTTTGGCGTCTATTCCACAAATGCCGTGCTGGTGGCACCGGGGCCGACTTCCCAGTCGCTTACCGTAAAAGAAGCTGTAGATAAGGCAATGGTGCTGCAACGCCGGCACGAGTTAAACTTCGATATGCTAATGGTTGCGAATCAGCTGCGACCTAACATACGTCCGGACCCGCGAGTAAAGGTGCTGACTGACGACCGGGCACCCGTGAACTGGCTACGTACACAGAGGAGGAACTAATCGCCTTACAATGTTCCTTAAAGAGCGAAGCCACCGGGTAATTTATATCAAACTAAGTAACCGGCAGGGTCTTGCTGATAAAACCGCTTTAATTCATTATATAACTCTGGGTGAATTTCTTTTAGCTCTTTGGGTTTTTCAAAAAAGAACTCTGTGACAACGGCAAAAAACTCCGCAGGGTTGGTGGCGCCATATTTATTTAAAAAAGTCGGATGATGTTGCGTCTTTGCGCGCCTGAGCTTTTCGTAATCTTTTTGTAGCACACGCGCCCATGCGATATAGCTGGACCGATTGTTAAGGACCGCAGTGCTGTCGCCTTTGCCGCTGGAGCTGTCAATTTGATGTGCGAACTCATGAAATACGACATTGTGACCATCGTGGATATCGGCCGCACCATGTTTGACATCATCCCATGAGAGAACCACAGGCCCATGGTGCCACGACTCTCCCCGAAGTACTGGTATCTCCTCTGACACAATCCCGCCTGACAAAAATTCGGCATGGAACGCTAAAAATGCCCGCGGATACACCATTATCGAAGTAAGGCCCGGATAATAGTTAGATTTTCGGTGCAGAAGAAGCATACATGCCTGAGCAGCTATAGTAATCTTTATTTCATCGGTTATCTTCAGTCCGCCGCAGCCTTCAAAACGTTTTTCAGCGATGAATATAAGGATATGGCGTTGTAACTCGATTTTGTCTTCCGGCGGCAGATTGTTGTAAAATGGAACATTACTTTCGATAATTCTCAGCCATTTCTCAGGAAATCGCTGGTTGGCAATCCGATTCCGCCGCCATTTCTTAAACCAGAACATGTGGTTGGCCCTTTTTTTCAGAACACATACACTACAACTTGCAACACGGGCTTCCAGCCCGTGATTTTGAAAAACACGGCCAGGCCTGTCCTGAGCGAAGTCGAGGGGATGGCCGTGCTACTCTATTGTAGCAAAAGACGTCGGCAGGGCATAGAAACTTGGGATAGGAAACAAAATAATCCTGTGTTTTCATT
>CAZOQJ010000200.1:0-3141 GCA_964581905.1 uncultured Pirellulales bacterium | reverse complement strand
CATAATAGCCGCTCGAAAGGGCGTAAGTTCCGAGCATTATTCGCCTTTTAACTTCTTTGCCAAATGCCTCTGCCCTTGATTTGGAATAAACCTCGATATAATCTTTCGGATTTTCAGTACGATGGCCGTAATGCACACCGTCGTATCGGGCCAGGTTGCTCGAGGCCTCGGCGGTGGCGATTATGTAATAAGCAGCAATCGCATAATCAAGATGAGGCATATTGATTTCTATGATGTCGGCGCCGAGCTTCTTATATACATCAATAGCATCAGCGATGGATTTTTGCACCTGCTTATCAGCCCCTGCATTAAACTGAGGCACAACTGCTATTTTGAGTTTCTCTACCGGCTCGTCAATTTTTTCGAGATAATCACAGACAGGCGCGGCAGCTTCATCAACACTTGTACTGTCGGCAGGGTCGTGACCGGCGATAACATCCATCATCAAGGCCGAATCAGCAACTGTTCGGGTTACAGGCCCTATTTGGTCTAAGCTCGAACCAAAAGCAACGAGCCCAAACCGTGAAACCCTGCCATATGTCGGCTTTAGACCAACAACACCGCAAAGACTTGCCGGCTGGCGAATTGAGCCGCCCGTGTCGGAACCAAGAGCGGCAAAACACAATCGGCTGGCAACAGCAGCAGCAGAACCGCCACTACTTCCTCCCGGCACCCGATTGGTATCCCATGGATTGACTGTTTTCTTTAGACCTGAATTCTCCGTGCTCGAACCCATTGCAAACTCGTCTAGATTCGTCTTGCCGATTATTACCGCATCAGCAGTAAGCAGTTTCTCAACGACAGTTGCATTATAGGGAGCGTGGAAATTTTCCAATATCTTCGAGGCACAGGTAGTTGCACCGAATGTAGTGCACATATTGTCTTTTATAGCTACCGGCACACCTGCCAATTGGCCTACCGGCTCGCCAGCAGCAATTTTATTATCAATCTCGCCGGCTTTGGCCAGAGCTTGTTCTTTGAACGTGCTGATATAGGCACCGATGGCAGGCTCATATTTTTCTATCGCATCAAAAACGGTTTGAGTGGCTGTTATGCTTTTAATCTGTCCGCTTGCGATTTTATCCCGCAGCTCTTTACAGCCCGTATTCAGCAATTTATTCGGCATAAATTAAAAACTCTCGTAACTCTTCACGCACCCGAACTATCATCGAGTATTTTAGGCACTTTGAAAAAATCGCCGTCCCGCTGCGGCGCATTTGCCAGTGTCTTTTCTGTTCCGAGCGATTCCTTAATCTTGTCTTCACGGAAAACATTTGTGATTGGTAAACAATGTGCGAGCGGCTCAACATCGGTGGTATCAAGCTCGTTGAGCTTCTCCATATAGCCGAGGACCGCGCTTAGCTGGTGAGTAAATTCATCGACTTCCGCATCGGACAACTGCAGACGAGATAGCTTGGCCACTTTCTTTACTTGTGCCTGGTCAATTTTTTCCACCATATGACATTGCCCTAAACAAAAAGCGAGGCGGAACCCGCCTCGCTATAATAGTTCACACGCAAAAAAACTTCTCAGCCGGCGGCTTTCTCGGCAGGTTTATAATTGCGCTTGGGCGGCTTTTGGACCAGCCCCATACGAATGGCTTTTGCTGAGACCTTAATCCTGCAGACCTTGCCATCAACGACAGCTCGAACCTTTTGAATATTCGGCTTAAATTTTCTCTTGGTAATACCGGTAACTTTTCTGCCGACACCACCGAGATACTTGGCCTTACCACGCCGGGCAATACTCCTGCCGGCCGTCGTCCGTTTACCTGTAAAAAAACATACTCTGGACATCAGTCAAACTCCTATTCAAATGTTTCGGGCATCGCAAAGGCTGCAATTGTCCCGAAGAAAGCCATATACAAAACCATAAGTATACCTTTGAAGCAAATAAATGCAAGGCAAAAACAACAAAAATACTGGTTTTTTACCGCCAAATCAACCCTAAGGCCGCATAGCAGCTTTTTCCTACCCCTTTGGCAGGTCCTCTCCAACAGTTACCTCAAACACACAACGCGGCTGGCCAAACAATACAGATTCTTTGATTTTGACATCCACAGATTTGCCAAGAATCGTTTCGTATGTGTACTTTTGCCATCCCGCTGAGCAGTAGCAGTAATACGGCGGTGTTTTTTTACTGTCAACCAATTTACAATCGCAGTCCCGCTCCCGTGTGACAATAGTAACAATTCCCTTCTCCTTGTCATAGGTGAGTGTTTCACCGTTATGGTTATTCATATGCCGGAAAAAACCTTCGACGTTGCCACGGTAATTCCTGGCCCAGCCAAGTGATTTAGCGCAGTTTCGCCCCATTTGCTCCATAATCTCAATTCGTGCCTTCTCATCCAGGTGGGTCTGGAGCAATTCCATCAACTTGGCAATTTGGTTCCTGGCATGACTCGACCACCATCTTAATTTACCGAGTTCTTTGTGAAGGTCATCATTTGATTTTTCCTGGGTGTTTTTCCCCTCTTTCTCTGCTGCTATTGCCTCTTGCTCAGATAACAAAAAAATGGCCGAACACGCGCAAGCCCCCAAACCGCAGGACTGTGTCAAAAACTCCCGTCTTTCCATAACAAATTCCCCAAGAGTCTCTTTCAAAATGTTTAATGATAGACAGCCAACTAAATATAGTAACAAATTATAGCCAAAAACTCAAATTCTACCGCAATAAACTTCTCGATGCCGCAATTCTTCCGACATTACAACCAAATTTTACAGATTAACGGCAGAAAATAATGCAGCGCAGTCACGTGGCGAAATTGTCTGCTATTGTTAGTCAGAAGGGCATCTGGGAGCCGGGCATTTACACCAACGCAGCAGATTTTAATCTCGATGGGCAGGTCAATTTCGAAGATTTCGCATATATGGCCGACACCTGGCTTTGGCAAACCGCCTGGCACTGAAATTCCCATCTCGCCAGTTGGAATTTCCGACTTCTGACTTCTATCAACTACGCATTGCTTTCTATACGTAGGTTACTTGCGTTTTGGCCGATGTAGCTTATAATTACGCTTTATGAATATTCTTGGAATATCGGCTTATTATCACGACAGTGCGGCGGCCCTTGTCCGCGATGGCGAGATTATCGCCGCTGCGCAGGAAGAACGATTTACAAGGATAAAGCACGACAACCGAT
>CAZOQJ010000199.1:0-3182 GCA_964581905.1 uncultured Pirellulales bacterium | reverse complement strand
CCAAATCAACCCTTCGCATGGGTCGTGAACTGACCCTTCACCGCCCTGGATGTCGCAATAACTGACCATTGCAGTACTGTTATGCAGTAAGGAGATTTGTGGGCCTTGACCTGCTTCATTGGCCCAGATAATGCTGTTTTTGGCATTTGCGCTGCTGCCATCCTGACAACACAATCCACCACCGAAACCGGTAGCGAAGTTTCGTGTTATGGTGCAATTAACCAGGCTGGATTCGGTTTCACCTGGGGAGTAACAATTTATACCGCCGGCATTGGTTGCTTTGTTATTTGTGATAATACAATTGACGACGGTAGGGTTGCTTTCAATCTTGCAGAGGCCTCCACCATCCTCAAAGGCGGCGTTATCATTTATAACACAACCAATTATCTCTGCGTTGCTGTCGTAGCAACTTATACCTCCACCATAGCCCGCTGAATTGCCTGTTATAACGCAATTAATGATTCTCGGCTTGCAGGAATGGCAGTGAAGTCCGCCCCCGGAGAATAAGGCCTGCCCGTTCTTAATGATGCAATTGCGGATTGTTGGACTGCTGGAATAACAGTAAATGCATCCACCATAGGGGACAACAGTAGCAGAATAGGCATTTCTGATGGTTAATCCGGCAATTACACAGTTGGCATCCTCATCGTTGTGAAGATAAAAACCTCGGCCAGCCATGTTTGGGTCGATTACTGTATTTGCTGTAATATTGGGGTCGTTCGGGTCTATGCTGCGGATGGTAATGGACTTGCCGTTTGGGTCAAGATTATAGTTGTTTGGGTCTGCTGTGTAGATACCGGGCCGTATCTCAACAATGTCACCATCAATAGCTACATCGAGCGCATCCTGGATTCTAAGGAAAGGGTCATTAAATTTGCCGGTACCGGGGTCATTGGGGCCGTTAACATCCACATAGATAACATTAAAGGCACTCGAAGCCGAAGCAATAGACAAAATAAGCACTATGATTAGCAGAACTTTTGCTTTATACATCCTCGCTCCTCTCTGAAATTTAAGATGTAGTTGGATGGCGAATAGGCCTTATCACTTTAAGCAATGGACGGATTTCGCCAGTTTCCGATACCATCCCACCAGGCAGGTATGTAGTCAGTAATGGCCTCGCTTTGACTTTTTTGTTTGCACATGGCTATCGCCATATCGCGAAGCTGCCGCATACAACTTACCCCTCCAATTTGCCATGCCTTGACGCCTATGTCAACTGCTTCACGCTCTGCCTGTTTAATATCAATCCTGCTGGTTATTAGTAGTCCAGCGAGTTTTTCAGCCTGTGGTTTCAGCACTTCCTGCCAGCGGCGTCGAGCCAATTCCTCCTTTGCTAACAAATCTGCCAACAAATGCTCACGGGCCTTCTGTTTCTCTTCTCGTTGTGTTTTAACTTGAGCCAGGCGTTCGGCCCGGTGCTTTCGACTGACAGGTGACAATAGCATTTCCAGCAGCCCTGCCACAGGGTCGACAATCACCCAGACCAGAAAGGTCGTCCCCAAAGTCCCCAGTGCGATTCCCAACAGAAATTGATTGATTCTATTTTCGCCTATCATTCCCAGGCAGCCTGCCAGGCCGCCTAAAAAAGGAGCCGCGATGTAGAATGCCGTATAGTAATTCGTACTTGTTAACGGATGTTCTACTTCTATCTTTTGACTCCTGGCTGCCCCCCTGAAAATTGCGAACAAGTACAAGCTGACCAGCAAAAAAACAAGTAGTGCTGAGTATCCCGACAGTGAAAATATAACCCACCAGCGAACACCTGCCTGCCGCAATGCCAAAACCAGAATATAGCCGACACACAGCATAAACCAGGCCGTGCTGGCCAAGTGGACCAATTTCAATTTCTTTCGCTGAGTCATTAGCACCACCGATTTATTCCGAATTTATCATGCAGTGGTTAAGTGCGTTTAGCTGGGAAAAGTTATCTATATCCGCCACTGTGCCCATACGAGCCGGGGGGGCCCTGGACAATATAAATTCCCGAGAAAGCTCGTGCAATCGGCCGTATTATCTCTTCTATCTTCAAGCCTATTGCCGCCAATACGGTTGGCGGTACGAATATTATGTCACCTTCCTGCAGCAAAACGTCCTTGCTGGTATCGCCATGGGCTATCATACGGTCGAAGTTTACTTCAAAAATTTTAGGTCGAATGCTCTTGTCTCTTGACGGCCTTATTACCTGTACCCGTTTCACCCAGGCCATAGGGTTAGGTTTTGCGTTAGCAAGGGCAGTTAACACGCTATCCCTGCCGGTATAGGTTTTTGGGCCGGGTAAATAGACCTCGCCTAATACGTAAAACACCTTGCTTTGGTACGCGACAACCCGAACATCTATCGGCTTATCTCCTGCTAATGTGTAAAGCTCTAAAGCCTTCAGGCGCAATATGTCAGCAGCCTGTTCCGGTGTTTTGCCCGCTACTTCTATCTCACCCAGAGCTTCAAAGCTTACCTTGCCATCCGGCCGAATTTGCTGCCGTTGCAGGTGAATTTCCGGCACCTTTGAACAATGTATCTCGATTTCATCTGGTGGTTGTAAAATATAGCTTTTTATAGTTACATTAACCTCGTCTGGCTTTTGAAATGCTTCTATGTCTTTGCGATGAGACGAAAAGCAACCTGTTAAACCAACCATAATTAGCGACAAAAATACATCAAGTATTACCCTTTTATATGTCATTATTCTCCTCATTCCCGGTTATGGCACAGAAATATGCCATCTATACTAAATATGCTTGAAAACAAGCTTGTGTATTAGCGTGTATACTAATTGACTACTATGCTTTATGTCAAGCTTTTTCCCTTCAAACTTCGGGGTTTTTTGAGAACTTTTTCCAGCTTAGGTATGGTAATGTAAGGGCAAGTTGTAATGTGATGTAAGCCCTTATTACACAGGGAGATGCGCCATAGTGAACTGTTGAGCTCTAACAGAATTTGGTGCTATTTTGGGGATATATTTTACTGTGAATGAAAGGCAGGCACATATGGCGGTAAACATCCTGAGTTTTAACGGTGAAAAACCGTGAAATAGGGCGGTTTAAGGATGGTTAATTCCACACTTCTCATAAACACTTTTTCAAAGTACGCATTTCTGAGTACTTATAAAATCCCCTTAAAAAATTAACGGAGAGGGCGGGATTCGAACCCGCGGTACCCTAAAAGGGCACACCGGTTTTCGA
>CAZOQJ010000198.1:0-3267 GCA_964581905.1 uncultured Pirellulales bacterium | reverse complement strand
GTAAAACATAAACATAATACATTCTAAAACTCTAACAGGGTGAAATCAAACGCTTTATCTACGATAGATTAAACTTCATATATGGCATATCACACTTACTTTGTCATAGCTAAAGCCTACTTTTGCATAAAGTAAACCCCGTTAGAGAATCCGAACTCTAACAATTTTGGGCCCCTTACCGATGGCGGCATTATACCACCATCGGCTTTTATAATCTATCACCAATTAATGTTGGCAGCATTCTCTAACGGGGTAAACCGCCTTAGTGAAAAAATTAAATGATTTTGATTGTATCTAAAACTTGTTTCAGCGTCTTGCAGACAATTGCCACCTCATCCTTTGTTAGATTATTATAGAACGGCAAAGCAATGGTTCTCTCACAGACGGATTCGGTTATCGGAAAATCGCTCTTTTTATAGCCGAACTGCTCAACCATAAATGGCTGCAGGTGTACCGGCGGAAAATAGTTGCTCACCTGGATTCCCTTATCTTTCATATCCTGCAAAATCCTGTCTCGTTTCCGGCCGGTAAATTCCTCAGCGAGCCGGACCACAAAGACAAACCAGCTCATATCGCAGCCGTTCGGCTCAGTGGGTACTATCAGTCGTTCGTTTGTTGCCAACATTTCCTGATACCATTTTGCGACCTGTTTGCGTTTTGCCTTGATTTTTTCTATTCTTGAAAGCTGCACGATTCCGAGCGCACAATTGATATCGCTTAGTCGAAAGTTATAGCCCAGCCGTTCGTGAGCTAACCAGCCATCACCTTTACCTCTACCCTGGTTGCGAAGAGATATGCACATATCCGCCAAATTATCATCGTCGGTCAAAATCATGCCGCCTTCGCCAGTGGTTATTTGCTTATTGGGATAAAAGGCAAACACGCTTATTTTGCCGAATGTTCCTACTTTTTTCCCCTTTAATGCAGAACCCAGTGCTTCACAGCCGTCTTCAATTACTACAAGGCCGTGTTTTTCAGCGATTTCGCAGACTTGAGCCATACCTGCAGGATTGCCGAAAACCTCAACCGGCAAAACAGCTTTCGTTTTGTCGGTTATTGCGGATTCGATTTTTGCGGCGTCAATATTCAAACTTTTAGGTTCTATGTCGACAAAAACTGGTTTTGCGCCTGCCATCATAATTACGGTTGCAGAAGATATAAAAGTAAACGGCGTGGTAATGACCTCATCTCCCTGCCCAAGCCCCAGAGCCAGCATACACAAAAACAAGCCGCTTGTTCCGCTATTGACGGCGACCGCCCGTTTTGTACCAATGTATTCAGAAAAAACTTTTTCGAATTCCGGCAGTTTAGGTCCAAGCGAAAGATTAGGACTTTGCAGTACCGCACAGACCGCTTCAATTTCTTTTTCGGTGATATCCGGCCGAGATAAATATATCTGCATAAGAAAAACTCCTGTTCAAAAGGTGCACAAGCCCATAAGAGCATCCCCTTGTTGTTTTCAACAAGAAAACAGGGAGACGATTAGCGAAATTATATGGCCTTTAGCCAATAAATCAAGACCTTTAACCGAGGCATTTATGGGACGTGGGGTTGCAGGGATAGCTCTCTATTGGCCGCTCAGTTCGGAAATTGCAATTTCTATGTTAAACAGCCTTCATTTGAAGCCGAATATAGCTATGGCGTAAACACACTTTTGGTAGGGTTCAGAAGATGGCAAAAGGGAAAGATGTACTGACGACAGGTGATGTGGCAAAGATTTGCCACGTTGCTCCGAGAACTGTTTCGAAGTGGTTTGATACCGGCCAGTTGAAAGGTTATCGCATACCAGGCAGCAAGGACCGTAGAATACCTGTCAGCGAGCTGATGCGGTTTATGAAAGCTCATAACATGCCTACCGATACACTGCCGGCTGGCAAAATCCGGGTTCTTGTTGTGGACAGTGACAACAATGCCGTCTCGGCTTTATCTGATACGTTGCGGAACAGGGGTGATTACGAAGTGCAAATAGCTCGGAGCAATTTTGAGACAGGTACAATCGCACAGAAATTTGCTCCACATGTTCTGTTAGTAAATCTTTTCGCCAGAGATATAGATGCGACAGAGATTTGCAAAAGTCTCCGGGCAGATGATGACCTGCAGACTATAAAAGTTATAGCGATTGCCAACCAGTTAAGCAATTCTGAGTCGGCCGCCTTGCTGCATAAAGGCTTTGATGACTATATCTGCAACCCTGCTGATGGCACCGAGGTTATAAAGAAGATAGAACGGGCAATCGCGATTATTTATTAGCCCGGCAGGTACGATATTTACCTTTGAATTTTCTCCTTGAGCATTTGCGCCTGCAGCATTATTAGCACATCGGGACTGACCGTTATAATACGCAAATCGCTGAAAATTACTCTATACTTGCCGTTTGGAAGTTTCCAGTGCATAAGTAGCGCAAAACTATCCTTCGTGTCGATGCTACTGCCATAATATACAACATCCTTTCCATCCTTAAGTAGTCCCTCGGATATTGCCGCCATATTTGCGAGTTTGTTCCTGCTGATGTTCTCGTTAGCCAGAGAATATTTTATCGTTTCAATTATATCACCGTTTGTCGAGCTTCGAAGGCCAAAAAAATTAGCGCAGAAAAATATCGTTATAATTATCACTGCAGCGGCAGCAAGGCGGCTTACCCGCAAATCAATAATAATACTGATGGTATCCATTCCTCTTCTATGAGCGTGAAGCTGCTGCGGAATTTGCCGCTTCACATCCTCGGCAAGGCCGGGCCGAACCGGCTCTACCATTTGCTCTGACAATTCATTCAATAATTTTTCCAGCTTTTCTTCTTCCATCGCAGTGTCCTGTTTCCTTTGGTCCGCGCCATTTTCGGATAATGTCCTCTTTTAAAACTTTTAACGCTCTTCCTAATCTACTTTTGAAAGTGCCTTTCCGTACGCCTGCTGCTTTGGCTGCTTCAGTAATAGTTAGCCTCTGCAAATAATGTAAAACAACCGCCTGCTTCATTTTTATAGGCAGCCGTGCAATAGCGTTTTCTAACCTCTCCAGCTGCTCGTTGTTCCCAACTCTGTCACAATCATCGCTGCTGCTGACCGGCACATCAAATCTTTCGATGCTTATTGCCTTTTTGCCCTTGTGCCTTCGCCAGTAAATCTTCGAAGCGTTTCCTGCAATCCGATACAGCCAGCTTTTTAACGCTTTTTCATCGTGCAGTTGGCCTATATGGTGCCAAGCCTGGAGGAAGCTTTCCTGCGTCAGGTCTTCGCTAACCTGGTGATTATGGCCAAGCCGTCTCATATA
>CAZOQJ010000197.1:0-3366 GCA_964581905.1 uncultured Pirellulales bacterium | reverse complement strand
TTCTACTTATACTTATGCAAATAAGCGAGAAAGAGGATAAGGCGGAACAGGTTTCGAGAAAATTTTTTAACTTTTTTTTACAATTTTACTTGATTTTTTCAAATGGTTTTGGTACTATAAAGCTAATCTTCACCAACATGAACCTGTGCCTATAGTAGTAAGGCACGTATTTTCGCTGAAAGGCGAGAAAGGAGGAGACTAAGGTACAACGAGTTGCTATACGTGCCCGGTTACTCCTGCTGACCGGGGACGCCTTGTTCAGTAATTAAGAATTTTAGTGTTTAAGTACCAGAAATTGAGCAGGCGTGCCGAAAGGGAATGTGTTTTGTTAAGCAGGAAGTAAGAACCAAGAGGATGTAGAGTGTGTGGCTCTGCTAAAAGAAGAAAGGAAGGTTGTACTATATGAGAAAGGTAATTTTAATCCTGGCAGTTGTTTTGTTTACGGTTCCGGCATGGGCAGCCGTTACTATCAATTGTGCTCAGGTAGGCACTACCAACGATTGCATTGTCAGCTACATCAATGGCGAGGCAAAGAAGGTAAGGGCCTTTGCGCTGGATATTACCGTTTCTAGCGGGACGATTACGGCTGTTGACGCTAACATTGCCGATTATGACCCCAATTACAACATATATCCAGGCTCTAATGGCATCAAAATCGTTGAGGGAGAAGTCACTGATTACGGTACAGCAGTTGCCGACCCCAACGACCATCCTGATACGCAACCCGGCATTGGTTATAGTGCTATTACCGTCGAGATGGGCGCGCTGTATTCTCCGCCTGACGATGCTAACGGTCCGCCGAACAGCGGCAATTTGTTGAGGTTCACCGTTAGTACTCTCCCTTGTACTGTCACTATTGCGGAGAATGAGAGTCGCGGCGGCGTGGTCTTGACAGACCCTAATCTGGATCCAACTGTTGTTGCACCCGGCTGCGAATTACAGCCTGTACAGGAATGTTTGATTGGCGGCAATGCTGATTTCCCACCCGGTTCGGGTTCGGAGAAAGCAGCTTGGCTCGCTTGGGGCAGTCCTGACTGCTGGTGCTATTGCAGACAGTGCCGTGGTGATGCAGACGGCAAGAAGACAGGTCCGTTCTGGGTTACCCTTCCCGACCTGACCCTGCTCGCTGCAGGATTCGGCAAGACGGATGCTCCGTTGGCTCTTGTACCCAATGGCATCTGTGCTGATTTCGACCACAAAAAGACAGGGCCGTTCCGGGTTACTCTCCCGGACTTGACTATTCTCGCTACGTACTTTGGCAATGTTGCGGCGCCTCCTAATTGCAACCTGGCGCCGGTTATAACGGGACCCTACAACTTCTGGTGTGACCCTGTTAATGGTTGTCCCGGGGTTTGTCCGTAAGTCTGTCAGGAGACAAAGTGTAAGATTTTGAATTTAGTGCTTTGAAAACTTAGTAAAGTTTACGTTAAAAGAGGAGAGTAGATTTCGAATGTGTAAACATTCGAATGTTTTAGAAAGGAGATTGTGATGAAGAAATTGTTAGTTTTAATGTTGGTTCTCGGTCTGGCTTCTGTTGCCAACGCAGCAACCCTCAAGATTTCGGTCGATGGTGAGGTTGATGTGCCGGACTCGACGATTAATGTGTTCGCGAGCGACTACCTTGATCTGGACATCCACTCGAGCGGCTATGCTTCCGTTGAAGAAGATGGTACGTTCGTGGCATTAGTTGTCGACAATGGGTATGGCACCATTACCGGTGGCGTAGTTATGATACCGCCGGCCCCCAGTATGAGCGCGATGTATGGCCAAAGTGCCTTGGCTGACTATTATCCAGGGCTTGAGCCCGGCGAAGATGGCCCTTGGGGCATCATTGCAGGGCCCCCCGGCGAGGTAACTGGCCCCGGTATATACTTTGACGAGTTTTTGTTCCATTGCGAAGCCGAAGGCGATGCCGTAGTTAGGCTTATCGGCACGGTGGATTTTGCCAGCTATGTTGTGTATGATACTTTGACCATCCACCAGGTTCCTGAGCCGGCATCAATGCTGTTGCTTGGTCTTGGAGGTTTATTGCTGCGTCGTCGCAAATAAGACGCTGGCTTTGAACCAACAAATTAGTTACTCGAAGAGGCAGGTCTTGTGACCTGCCTCTTTTTTTTCTTGTCAAATGCATCATGGTTTTATAAAATAGGGCCTGATATTTAAAGATGTTTGGAGAATGAGAAATGAACAAAGTGTTGGTTTCGTTTAGTTGCTGTTTTATCGTGCTGGCACTTGCTGGCTGTGGCCAGCAGAACCGCAGAACGTCAAATCTACCACCGTCGGCAGCTCAGAAGACCGAATTCCCTGAGGTTATGGTTGGAGTATGGGAAGCAGAAGTGAGTGCAATTAGTAAATGGGGTATAAAGTTTGAGCCGGACGGCTCGATTTTGAAGATTATTCACTCGTTGCCGGGACCTGTAAATCTGTCCAAAGGCTGGATTTACTGGGAGGGGCCTGACCCCGGCACATTCGCATATTTTGTAATGGGTCCCTGTGAGGCAAAATATAATCCCGCCAACCACCAATTAAGTGTGAAGATAGTTCTTGACGAATTTTTTATGCGGTTTCCTCAGGGCGACGTTGAAGGTAGAAGCGAGGATCACTTCGATGGGCCGGTCTCTGATGACGGCAAGACCTGGGCGGCCTCCTGGCGTAATTATAGCTCGCTTAAGGGTGGAAGCCCGCCGGATGCGAACCTCATTGAACAGAACCCTGAGGAGCTCGTCTTCACTAAGGTGGACGTCAACGACGTCGATTTTACCAGGAAGGACGTCAATGACATCAACAAAGTCAGCGACATCAATGGCGTCGAATAACTTCGGTTTGCAATGTTGGTAATTGTAATATCGAATGCCATTTTTATCAGTCCCGGGCCGGTCAAGGCGGATTGTTTTTTTATCGGTTTGTAGAGGTAAGCAAAATTACCCGTTGCATTGGCCGGACACCGATACATTCAAATTTCCAGGGCTAAAAACGCTATTATTAAATGCAATTGGTATTATACAGACCACCGCTTAATTTATGGCAATATCTTATATGACTACGATTTGCACAAAAGGCAATGGCTGATGGGATAGTGTTCGCTGTGTTAAATTGCGTTGCGAGGTTTTTCAGGCGCAGTGGTTATTGATACCAGCCGCCTTTCCAGAGCCATTGCTCGGCTAAGACGGCCAGGTCGGCAAAATCTATGAAATCATCATCGTAAAAATCGGCCTGTAGTTCGGTGCCTTGTAGCCATTCATCTGTTAAAACAGCAAGCTCGCTATAATCTACAATTCCATCGTTGTTTAAATCGATTGGGTTCGTAACAACTTCATCGGCGCCCATATCAACGATACTGTTGAATATTCGCTGTTCACCATCAAT
>CAZOQJ010000196.1:0-3398 GCA_964581905.1 uncultured Pirellulales bacterium | reverse complement strand
CTTCGAGCGTGTAGGGGTCTGAGCCGGTATAGCTGCCTACAAGGTACGGAATACCGTGGAGCCACAGCGACAATGCCTTAACGTTTTGCAGCCTCCAGTTTTTGCCAACAACATTATTTATATCATTGACATCAACGTATGCCTCTGACTGGGATGAAGTATTGTCATAAAGAATCGCCATCGCCTGTAGGCCGCTGTGTTCCAGACCACACTCGATTTGTCTCGAAGCTTTTATATCAGCGGGGGCTTTCGCCTTCCACACATTTTTCAAATCATTTGTGGTGAGGTATTCCTCAAAGTCTTCCACAACATGATATTTACCTGTCGTAAACTCCCAGACATCGCTTGACCAGAAGTACGGGTAAGTATTCATATTGACGTCATCAATCCGCCAGTAATAGTTTGCGTCGAATGCCAGCAGTCCTACATTTACATTCGTGGTAATATCATAAGTTGTTCTTGGACTGCCACTTGGAATGTTTGGCTCGACCAGGACGCCACACGGGTCGCTGGTTCTATTGGCATCGGTTACAGCAGCTTCATCAGTGCCGAAATATACATCGTGCATGTCGGCGTACATCCCAGGTGACCAGCTAAGAATAGGGTCACTCCGTACATCATTCGCACCATCAGGTGGATCCGGGTAAAGGGGTTCTTCATGCAAATATGATATCAAACTGGTCCCGGGAATGACCTCTACATCATAGGGGTCAATAGTAGTGCTCCAGCCCACCGACATGTGGCCCTGACTGTAGTCAATCCACTGAGGACTACTGCCTCTCTTGTGCAGCGCCATAATGTAGTACATATTTTCGCCTGCCAGATAAGTAATCGGGACGGACTGCTGCTCGTCGTATTCGTCCCAGCTTCGATGGCCAGTATAGCAATAGCTGGGAACATAGGCAATCTTAACTGCATTTTCAGGATTATAATCGGTGCTCAGCCACAATTCGCTTTGGTCTTTACTGGCTATCCAGAACGTATAATCGTTCGTGTCACTGGCATATATATAGAGCCAGCCGTGCATCCGGGTACCGTAATAGTCCCCGCCGGTCGGGTCTTCAAACAAGGTTACAGTGCTGTTGGAGTCCGGGCTGTCCGGATATCTCGGATCGTTCCTCAGATCGTTAACTTCACTGCCGTCGATATTCCTCCACACCTCACACAGGATTTTACCGATTCCTGGTTCCGGCACAGTCGTAAATTCCCAGACGTCGCCCGACCAGACTGGGCCTGTATTATTGACCTCATCAATGGCCCAGTAGTAAGTCGTGTCCTTCTTAAGGGTGGCAAGAGGATAGCACGGGTCAGCACAGCTAACACCATTAACCTCACATAGAGGACTTCTGGTATTAACCAAATTCTCGCTGGTGTCGAGGTATACCTTATGTCCATCCGCGTAATAACCCACACCCCAGAAAATGTCCGCATCGAGGTCTACCAATTGAGCGCCATCATAAGGGTCGGGGCTGTGCGCTTTTAAGGGTGCAGTCGTAAATTCCCAGACGTTGCCCGCCCAGGCGCCCGGAGGTGGACCTGCTCCATTAACTTCATCGATAACCCAGTAATAAGTGGTCTCAGGACTAAGGCCGGGAACAGGATAGCATGGGTCAACCCAGCTAACACCATTAATATAGCATAGGGGACTTCTGATAGTAACCCAATTCTCGCAGGGGTCGAAGTACACTTCGTGTGATGCTGCATGTATTCCTGCTACCCATTCCAATAGGTCCACGATAACGCCTGTGGCACCATCACTCGGAGTAGGGCAGCAGGCCTGAAGACCGGCCCCAAGTATCACCGTCCCAAAACTACTCGGGTCCCGCCAGGCAACGTTCGCTGTATTAATCCAGGCAACTTGGCGCTCACGCGCACAGCCGTCATCATCATCGTTAACCTGTACTTCAAGCCCCATTTCATCGTTCACTGAAATACCCCTATCATCAAAATCCAGAGTGCTCCATGGGAATTTTATCTCGATGGTATATCCAAAATTATCGTCCTTTGTCAACAGTTCATATTCCACGCCGACTAAGGCTCTGGGACCATGTTTAAACTCCTCTATCTCACGTGTCTCAGTAACGTTCCAGGCAACAAGATAATGGTAGTCATCGGCACCATACTTATTTGGTTCTTCGCCCAGGCCCATATCGTCATTGCCAATATCTATCATAATCTCTGCACTATCATCGCCCCAGGCCCATGGAGAATCGTTCCACAGGCTGTCATCGTTGACATCCACAAATATATAAAGATATTGTGTATCCCATATGCCCAACCAGCTACAAGAAAGATCAGCATCGTCGTCTGGGGGGTCATCCTGGTTCACGCTGATGTTTAGCATCTTGTGTTCATCTGAGATCAACCAATTAGGGTCTCTAAGACCATCGATAACTGGAGCTCCCGATGCTGGAATCACACCGTCTTGGGCCAAGGCATAACCAGCCAGAGACAGCACTAAGGCAACAGAAATTAAAAAAAACAGTTTTTTACACATAATATAGTCCTCCGTCAAAAATTAGATTGTAATTATTCTTTTTTTGGCTACACACCAAAAAAAAACTTTTTCTTTGATGTTTTTGTATCTCCTAAAATTGACCATTTTTTCACAACAAAATACATTTTTCACACTAAAAATCATTAACAGGCACAACAAACTAACTTCAGATTCTTTCTCTCATATCTCGCCCTTTCAAAATGTATGGCAAAATTATTACAACGACACATAATAAAGATGCGCAAAATAGCACTTCTGTTCCCTCTTTCAAATTATATATCAAAATTATTACAACGGCTCAGACACGCACCTGAACCTGCCGAATCAAATGGCATCTAATATATAAAGTCCACAAAAACGCAAAAACGTTACAATTTTTCTGAAAAATTTTATATCTCTGGAAGATTACCTTCTTTCTCTTTGCGGCTTTCTCGCAAAAAAACGCATTTCTTGAGCCAAAATGGCGGGAAAAATAGTAGCATACATCTCGCAATATTTTCCATCGCTTTACCCCGTTAGAAAGAAAGCTCCGTTCTGCATCCTGCTGCTAACAGTCTGAGACTTCTAACGGGATTTCCCGTTAGATAGCACGCCCATCCCGCAAAGGCGAAAACCTCGCCTGAGTTTTCTTCGTAAGGAGTCCTTAGAACTAACGGGGCTTATGAGCATATTTACTGCAATCAGGCACAGTTGGCAAGAAAATTATGGGACTTCTTTGAAGTTTTTTTGTTGGAACCCGCCGAAGCCCGTGGCTTTCGGCCGACGGCATCTGCGAAGGCGGGTAGTTCGGGATAGTTACAGACTCAGTTATAATCAACTGATGAATTTCTATCATTAAACGGTGTCGTATGCGTGTTTGACCTGCTCGGCTATAATCTTTAATCCCTTCGTGACGGTTTCT
>CAZOQJ010000195.1:0-3415 GCA_964581905.1 uncultured Pirellulales bacterium | reverse complement strand
TGAGCAGGTGACACTACTTATTTTTGATATTGATAACTTCAAACATTATAATGATGTTTATGGCCATTTAGCGGGTGATGAGATTTTAAAACAAGCTGCTGTTCTAATGCGGCGGTGCTGCCGTAAACATGACGTAGTTGGAAGAATTGGTGGTGATGAATTTGCAGTCGTTTTCTGGGATGGCGGTCAGGCTGAACCGGCTGGGCCGGAAGCAGAAAGGCGTTCAGCGGCTGACCATCCTAAAGAAGCGATTTTCATAGCAAGGCGGTTCAGAAAAGAATTTGAAAAAGCAGAGCTGCACTTATTAGGCCCGGAAGGCAAAGGGACACTAACAATAAGCGGCGGCCTGGCGAGTTGTCCACGGGGTGGTTCAACAGTACAAAAGCTTTTCCGGCAGGCAGATGAAGCTTTATTAGATGCGAAACGCAGCGGCAAAAACAGGATATACCTGGTAGGCAGACCTGAAAAGGACATCGCCGATATTGAGTAATCATATCGCATAAATCACATTGAACAGGGTCTTTAGAAAAGCAACCTAAAAAGACGCAATCTGGAAAAATGAACGTCATTGGTTCTTGACACGTAGGTTTATAAAGGCCAAAATGCTTTTTTTATAGACTTTAATACGAAGGAAATTAAAAATCGTGCCACACAGAATTGTATCCAAGAAACAGCTGTCGGAGAATGTTTTCACCGCTGAAATTGAAGCGCCTCTTATTGCGCAGGCAGGAAAACCGGGACAATTTGTCATTATCAGTATAAATAGCGATTATAGTGAGCGGATACCTTTGACAATTGCCGAGGCCGACCCTAAAAAAGGGACTATTCGTTTGATATGGCAGCGTGTTGGCAAGACCACCGCAGAATTATCTGATTTGAAGGCAGGCGATAAAATCGCTAATGTTGTCGGTCCTCTCGGCAAGCCGACCCATATCGAAAATTTCGGCACCTGTGTCTGTGTGGGTGGTGGTATCGGTAACGCACCACTACTGCCAATTGCAAAAGCCCTCAAATATGCCGGCAACAAAATCATAACCATCATCGGGGCACGAACTAAAGAGCTGCTTATCCTCGAAGAAGAATTCGCCAAGATTTCTGATGAGCTTATAGTTACAACCGATGACGGCTCATATAAGCAAAAAGCCCTGGTAACAGAGCCGCTCAAAGAGGTATGCGAGCGCAGAGCAAAGCCCAATCAGGTTTTTGTAATCGGGCCGGCTATAATGATGAAGTTCTGCTGTGAGGTAACGAAAAAGTTCAATATTCCTACTCAGGTATCGCTTAACACAATTATGGTCGATGGAACCGGTATGTGTGGGGGCTGTCGAATCGAATTCGACGGTCAGCCGAAATTCGTTTGCGTCGATGGGCCGGAGTTTGACGGCCATAAGGTCAACTTCGATTTGATGATAAAAAGATTGAACGCCTATAAAGACCAGGAACAAAAGGCACACGAAGACTATCAGAAGCACCGATGCAAAATAGGACTGGATAAGTAAGTTTGTTGCAAGCTCAATATGACTGAAGAAGAAAAACAGAATCTTTTGAAAGAGCTTTTGGAAAAACAAAAAGCTGGTCAGCTTAAGCCGGCTGACAGGTACAAAATACCACCTCAGGAAATGCCCGAACAAGACCACGTCGCCAGAAGAAGCAATGTCAATGAAGTAGCACTGGGCTATACCGAAACTCAGGCACGGCTGGAGGCCATGCGGTGCCTGCAGTGTAAAAATGCACCATGTATTAAAGGCTGTCCGGTTCAGATAAAAATACGGGACTTTATAGCTGCAATAGCCGAAGGCGATTACAAAAAGTCACTGGCTATCATCAAAGAAAATTCGTTATTACCTGCCGTTTGTGGCCGAGTTTGCCCACAGGAAGTGCAATGCCAGCAGACGTGCACGGTTGGTTTGAAATTCAAAGACCCGACTAAAGCAGTTTCAATAGGCCGACTCGAAAGATTTGTTGCTGACCTCGATAGGGATAATGCGAGCGTTCCTGCGGTTGCATCCGAGACAGAGATGAAAGTTGCAGTAATCGGCTCAGGGCCCGGCGGTATTGTGGCTGCGGCAGATACAAGAAGGGCAGGCCACGATGTTACTATATTCGAGGCCTTTCATAAGCCGGGCGGCGTTATGGTTTATGGAATACCAGAATTTCGACTGCCTAAAGCTATTGTGCAGGAAGAAATTGATACCTTAACAAAAATGGGTGTTAAAATCGTCTGTAACTTTATTGTCGGCAGAACGAGAACTATTGAGCAATTGATGAAAGAAGATGGCTTCGATGCGGTCTATATCGGTGTTGGAGCAGGCCTGCCTAGTTTTATGGGTATCGAAGGCGAATCCCTTATCGGTGTATATAGTGCCAATGAATATCTCACGCGTGCAAATCTTATGAAGGCCTACGACTTCGGCAAAGGTGCCGATACGCCAATCGCTCGCTCAAAGAAGGTAGCCGTTATCGGCGGCGGCAATGTTGCAATGGACTCAGCAAGAACAGCGGTTCGGCTCGGGGCTGAAAAAGTCTATCTGGTCTATCGAAGAACGGAAAAGGAGATGCCGGCTCGGATTGAAGAAGTCCATCATGCCAAAGAAGAAGGCATCGAATTTCACTTGCTTGCCAGCCCGAAACGAGTAATAGGTGATGAAAACAGCCGCGTAACCGCTATTGAATGCCTCAAGTACCGCTTGGGCGAGCCGGATGACTCCGGCAGGCGAAGACCAATTCCCATCGAAGGCTCAGAATTCAGAATCGAAGTTGATACAGTAATTATAGCTATTGGCAATCTCGCAAATCCACTAATTCGTCAGACAACACCGGGATTAGAGTTTAACAAATGGGGCAATATCGTTGTTGATGAAAACTGCAAAACCTCACTGGAAGGCGTTTATGCCGGCGGTGATATTGTTCTGGGGGCTGCAACGGTAATTTTAGCGATGGGCCAGGGCCGAATCGCCGCCGCTGCAATAAACCAGTATCTGGCGCAGAAAAAGAAATCTAAACGCCAAATTTAACAAGCAAAGTCAGCAGTTTACTTTTTATCATCTTAGAATAGTTTCGTTTGGGATATTGCCGTCTTTGAAGTGCTTATCCAGCCAGCCACACTTGACGTTATCCCGGCTGTCGAAATACTTGACGTAGGGCTTTATATCAAGAACAGGCGTCCCATCCAGGACATCTACTTCCGTGAAATACATCTTATTTGCATCTATCTTTTTGATTTTGACAATAGAAAACCCTATATGATTTGGGCGATGCGGGCTTCTTATGGCGAATATGCCATGTTTATTTTGTTCAAGAAAAGGTCTGCCCTCAATTTCTTCCCTCTGCGACTTATGGAAATAGTATAGTATTATCGCATGGCTGAATTCATCCAGGTCTTTTAGCCCACCTGCATATTCATCTTTCAATTCAA
>CAZOQJ010000194.1:0-3562 GCA_964581905.1 uncultured Pirellulales bacterium | reverse complement strand
GGTACGACAATAAGGTCATTATTTCTGAATATATTGCGGACTTCCTCCTGGTCGGCATCAGCAGTTACATAAATCGTATCTGTTTCAACAAGGGTGTTTATCCTGGTGCCCTCTGGCCGGGTTAGCAATAGGCGGATACGAACGTCGCCTGAGAATTTACCATTTTTGTCAACGACAAAAACGGAATAGAAATCCTCATCTATTTCAGCCGCTCGAATCTTACTTACGGCTTCGGTTACGGTGGCGTTTTCGGTGACGCTTATTACTGCCGGGTCCATAATCCCGCCGGCCGAGTCTTCAGAGTAGCGCATCAGGTCTTTAATCTCCGCCGATTCGGCCGGGGGCATGCTCTTTAATATCTCGGCGATTTTTTCTTCGGGAAGCTCCAGCAGAATATCAGCCGCATCATCGGCGTCGAGGTGCAAAATAATATTTCGCAGCTCTTCAACTTCGAGAATCTCGAAAAGTTCTGCCCGTGTTGCTTCATCGACCTTTTCTAAAATCTCGGCCGACAATGGCTTGTCTAACACATCTAAGACAGTGCGTCTTTGCTCGTTATCCAGAAGCTCCACGATTTCGGCAATGTCACTGCTGCGTTGCTCGTTGAGCAATTCCCGAAGCCGAGAGCTATTTTCGGCTTCAAGCAGTTGCTCGATTTGCTCGAAAAGCTGTTTTTTTTCGTCTCTTTCGTCAACCACTTAAACACCCTAATATTTTTCAGCCGGTTGCTTTCGGTTCAATAGTTAAATCTTCAAAAAGCTTAGACTTAAATTTGTGATAACCCAAAGAAGCTACCATAACTGCATTGTCAGTGCAATATTGTTTTGGCGCGATAAGAAGTTTTTTGGCTGGCTTAGCCGAATCACAAAGTTGTTGCAGTTTTATTCTTAGCTTATTGTTGGCAGCTACACCACCGCCGAGCAAAACCGTTTTAGCATCGATTTTTTTAATCGCTCGCTCTGTTTTTTTCACGAGCACGTCAATCATCGCCGCTTGGAATGACGCCGCAATGTCGGCTATTTCCTGCCCGCTCATCGAATCAACTTTGTTCTCACCCTTCATATCCTGACCATGGCAATAATACAAAACCGCTGTCTTGATACCGCTGAAAGAAAAATCCAGCGAATCAGGCCCAAGCATCGAGCGTGGAAATTTAATTGCATCGGGATTGCCTTTCTCTGCTGCCTTCTCGATACTTGGTCCGCCGGGATAGGGTAGTTTCAGAATCGCTGCAACCTTATCAAATGCTTCGCCCGCTGCGTCGTCAATCGTGCTGCCCAGAAGTTTTGGCTCCAGCGGTGAATGGTAATCGTAAAGACAGGTATGTCCGCCTGACACAATCAAAGCGACAACCCCCGCTGCTTCACTTTTGCGTAGCAAAACGGCGGGGAGATTCTCATCACCCATAATAGCTGATTGCAAATGTGCGTGTAGATGATTGATTGCTATCAGGGGCTTATCCCAGGCAAAGCTAAGGGTTTTGGCCGCGGTAACGCCAACGACCAGAGCAATAGTCAATCCCGGCTGATTGGCAACCGCTATTGCATCGATATCATTTTTGGTTGTTTTTGCCTGCTCCATTGACTCGGCTATGACCTGGTATATATTTTCAATATGTGCGCGAGAGGCTATCTCTGGTACGACGCCGCCGTATTTCTCGTGCAGTTTTGTTTGTGATGCGATTATGGATGATTTAACAATCCGCCCATCCGCCACCACCGCAGCAGCGGTTTCATCGCAGCTGGTCTCAATACCTAAGATATTCACACACTTCTTCTGCATATAGCCGGATATTAGCCAGATAAGCGGTGGCTGTCAACGTTTCAGAGATGATGTTTTAGCGGTATAAAAGCGTGCCCCCCGCTGCTTCGCTTTTGCGAAGCAAGACGGCGGGGGCTTGTCGCCGGAGCTATAATCAATTATGATACTATGGTCTAATTCGCAAGTAGATACTAAACAAGGATTGTATATGAGCGAAGAGATTGAAGTTCTAAAAACAGTTACTCAACGCTTAAACGAAGCTGGTATCAATTATATGGTTTCCGGCTCTATCGCCGCGAATTATTATACTATACCGCGGATGACCAGAGATATAGATATCGTAATAGAGTTGCAGTATTGTGATGTAGATAAATTCGTCCGCCTTTTTCAAAAGGATTTCTATGTGGATAGGAAGATGGTTGAGAGAGAAGTCTTGCAACAGGGGATGTTTAATCTCATCCAAAATCAATACGTGCTCAAAATAGATTTCATCATTAAAAAGGGCTCTGTATATCAACAAACAGCATTTGCGAACAGAAAGCACGTTCTAATCGAAGAAAGCCCAATATGGTTTATTTCTCCGGAAGACCTGATTATATCAAAGCTGCTCTGGGCAAAAGACAGTTTATCCGAAATGCAGCTAAAAGATGTAAGAAATCTGATAAAAACGGTGGACAAGTTAGACTTAAAATATATTGATAATTGGGTTGGAAAATTGCATTTGGAGGGACTGTATAAACAGGCGAAGCAATGAACGACACACATCCTGAGATTGCTATTCGATTTCAAAATTTGATGATGCTCAAATCCGGCGAGCAGCGCCTGCTTATGGGCTGCTCTATGTATGATGCCGCCAAAGAAATAGTGCGTAGTTCCATTTATAACGAATACCCGCAAATATCTGCCGGACAGATGAAAAAAGAAATCTTTATCAGATTTTATGGCCAAGATTTTAGCCAGCCCGTTCTGGAAAAGATTCTTTCGGTCCTCGGCTGATTTTTCAAAAGTTTGCTCTTGACGGCGGGCATTTCAGGTGATAATTGATAAAAGACCGGAATTTAATTTTTGCTTCTACCGGTAGGATTCGGGTAGAGGCCGAAAGGAGACGATTATGGCAAGGATAGTTTTGACCGCAGTATTAATAGTCCTGTTAAACGTATTGGTCGGTTGTAGCGGGCCCGACAAAGGCAGAGGTCAGCTTATACCAGCTTCTGTGAAGAAGTCCGGCTATATCGGTGAGGTCAAGGCCGGCCAGAAGGAAGAAATTGATACAGTCGAGCAGATAGCAATTAATCGGCAGGCATATCGGCATGGTCTCAAATCACTGATAGGCTATTACAACAAGGTCGGCAACAATATGAAGCTGCACTGGGCCGAAAAGGAATTGGCTGCACTGAACGCTATGCCGCAATATAAATATATCATCGAGGCGGAAGTGGCTGGGCCGAACCTGAAAGCGACTGCTTCGATTCCAGAGGCGGACGAGCTTTACGGTGATGCGGTGCGGCTTGAAAAACAAGGCAAACGGCTGATTGTAATTAAAAACAACGATTTATTACGATTGGCCCTGGATAAATACAACGAGCTTATAAAGAAGCATCCCTCGAGCGATAAGATTGACGATGCAGCGTACAGAGCGGGCAAAATTTATGAGTATTTTAAGGACTACAGCATAGCCCTCATATACTACAAAAGAACTTATCAGTGGAACGACGAAACGCCTTACCCTGCAAGATTCAAGGAGGCCTATATCTTAGACCAGCAGCTCCATCGCAGAGCAGAGGCACTGGAGCTTTATCAG
>CAZOQJ010000193.1:0-3597 GCA_964581905.1 uncultured Pirellulales bacterium | reverse complement strand
GACTCCCGAAAAATCTGTAAAAAATACTTGAAATCTAACACAGCCGCTCTGTGGCCAAGGAATCAAGTATCATTAGAAATTCTAAAGCATTTTTTTAGCTTGCCGCTTCCGGCAATATATGTTACTTTATCTGTGCACCTGTACGAGAGCTTTATTTTTTGTTGTGGAAAAAACTTATGCAGATATTCGAATTTATACCATGTTTCCACTCTGTTTCATCGTACCTGTTGTCGGCAGGTCCCAACCCGGTCTCATCTATATGGCCGCTGCCTTTTAATCCTGTCAAACTTGTCCTGCTCATCGTGTGGGTATATCTTTGCCTGTATTTTGTCCAGCTCGTTCATCTCAGCCCGTTAGTGCCGAAAAAATACAAATCAATTGCATATATCATCACTCTTGTTACGGGGCCGCTGCTCCTGCTCACCCTGTTTCTCATAGATACAGCAAAGAAGTCCTCTGTAACTGGAGAAAGCATATTTTTGCTAATAAAACAACAGGTAGGAAATATAATTGCCAATATACATTTTCGGCGGCCCGGTCCCATCGAAGACGAGTCGGCTATAAAACTGCTTGATTCATCCGGCAACGAGCTTAAAGAGATATATGGACACGGCGGCGGTAAGCGGCAGGACAGCCATACTCTTGACCTGACCGAGAGAATTATCGCAGACGCCCTCGACCTGCGGGCAAGCGATATTCTTATCGACCCGAAAGACGAGTCTATGTACACGATTCGCCTGCGAATAGACGGCGTGCTTAGAATCGTAAGAAAATTAGATACGGAAACGTCCAAAGCGGTTGTAAACAGTATAAAAGCTGTTTCGGGTATGGACATTTCGGAAAAAAGAAGGCCCCAGGACGGCGCCTTTATCGCAAAAAGGGCTGATACAATCACCTCATTTCGGGTCGCAAGTGCCGGTGTCGTTAACGGTGAAAAGCTGTCAATAAGAGTGCTGAACCAAAATGCCGGCATGTTTAAACTGTCGGACGTCGGTTTGACAAATCAGCAGTATTCAATTATCAAAAGTGCAATAAATAAACCAAGTGGAATGATTCTGGTCTGCGGGCCCACCGGCAGCGGCAAAACAACAACAATGTATGCAATGCTGAATCACATCGACCGCTTTACACGCAATGTCATCACAGTAGAAGACCCGATTGAGGCCGTTCTGCCGCAGGCCAGTCAAATTGAAATCAACCCAAAAGCCGACATCACCTTTGCAAAAACTTTACGCAGCATTTTAAGACAGGACCCCGATGTTATATGTGTGGGCGAAATACGCGATGAAGAAACCGCAGAGATTGCGCTGCGGGCCGCCCAGACAGGTCATCTTGTCCTGGCGACTATACACTGCAACAGCAATGCAACCGCGCTGGTCAGACTGCTCGATTTGGGTGTATCGCCTCTTTTGCTGTCATCGGGGCTGAGTCTTTTAGCTTCTCAGAGATTGCTTCGTCGGCTTTGCGAACACTGTAAAAGACCTGCACAGCTGCCCCAGACGCTCATCCGGGACCTCCAGTCAAAAGGCATAAACTATAAAAATATATACGAAGCTGTAGGTTGCAAGTACTGCGCCGGAACCGGCTATCGGGAAAGAATAGCAATTTTGGACCCCTTGGTCATAACCGACCAATTGAGAGTTGATATCGCAAAAAATCAGGCCTTGATAGCCGAATTAAGAACTGAAGGCATCAGAAAAGATATATCCAACCTGAAGAGAGAGGCCTTGAGAAAAGTAATATCCGGAATAACTTCTCTTCAGGAGCTAAAAAGGGTTATAGGATAGGTTTTATGGTATTTTGGATTGGCATATTAGCAGGTGCACTTTTTGCCTGGCTCACCTTCAAGCTGGGGTTTTACGATACATTGGTGATTCTGTTCAATATCGTAATCTCAATCTATGTAGCTGTTTTCCTGACGCCAGTAATTGTTGATATTGTCCCAGCAGCGGCTGATATACCGGGCGGTAATGCCCTGACTTTATTCGCCCTTGCAGTGGGGATTTTTTTCATTTTGTTCGGCATATCCTACACATTCATTACAGGCCAGTTCAACATCTCATTGCCAAAAATATTTGATATCCTTTTTGCGCCTCTGCTGGGCTTTTTGACCGGCTTTTTGCTTTTGAGCTTCGCAGCGTTTTTAATCTGCATTACACCAATTTCTCAAAACAAGCTCGCAAACAAAATAGGTTTGAACATAAAATCTCAGCAGGCAAATATATCGTATCTCTGCTGGTGGTGCGATTTGGTTCACAACGTAGTGTCCTCCGAAAACAGCCCAAAATCCACAGAACAGGCAATCGATTGGTACTTCCACAGCGCTGAAAAGAAAACCAGCGAAGAATCAATCGAACAAGCTGAACCTAATAGAACCCCTGACGTCAATGTTCCAGCAGCATCTCACACGAGCCGCAAGACACGGGAGACGAGCCCCGCCGCTACCAGGGGCAGAATGAGCGACGAACTACTGTTTGAGATAGATAATGATGCCCGTCAGGATTAAAACCACGAGCACACACACCAGTACAGCGGTCACAAACACCCACGTAAAACGCTTGTTCTGCCTGGAGATAATGTATTTGAGGTACCTGTCGCTCGTGGCAAAAGTTTTGCTCATCTGCATAATGCTGTCAGTTTGACCGTCGGTGCTGTCGTTCAGCTTTTCCAGGGTTTGGTTAAACCTGTTGAAGCCCTCGGTAACTTGCACATCGGTATCGGCGGCAGCAGCAAGCTGATGGTTGATATTAACCAGCGCATCGGTCTGCTTGGCCGTCTCATTCGGTATCTTTTCAACAGCATCTATAAACTGCTGTTCCTTGGCATCTACTGATTTTAATTGTTCAATAAGCTGTTCGGTTATCTGCCTTTGATTTTCCACAACGGCTGGAAACTTTTCGAGCAGTTTGGGTAATTGTTCTATCCTGCCCATCAAATCCTCGTGCTGCGTTATCTGACGGTTCAAATGTTCGTTAATACCCTGCAGTTGTCCAATGAGCTTATCGAAACCTGCCTGCAGCTTTTCAATCGTCTCGATTTTGTCTTTTGGCTGAACCGCCTTTACTAATTCATCCTTCGTAGTAGTACTACGGAGAACGGACACCTGACTACCTTCCTCCTCAGCCGTCTGCGGTTCATCAGCAGCACCTGCCGGCTTAGGTTCCTGGCTGATTAGGCCTTCGCTATCTAATTCCAGCTGATGTTCCTTAGTCCTGCTTAACTTGAGCCCCTTCAGCCGGTTTTTCGTCTTTTCCAAAAATTCCTTCAAGCCCATTTTCCAAGTTCCCAAAAACCTGTCTTTTGTCTTATTAGCCATTAAATCCCTTTTGCACTGCAAATTCAAGTCATTTCCAAAAATCATCTGACTGCCTCCATGGGTTCGACCCGTTCGACTGCGCTCGGGGCAGGCAAGCTCACCACAGGTTGGGTTTGTTTGGCTTTGTTTTGGGTTTGGATTGGGTTTGAATTGGGTTTGAATTGGGTTTGTTTCCGCCTTCGCCAAGGCTTCGGCGGACAAGCGTAGTTCATTGTAAAACAATAGCTTATGTTCATTTTAGCAATCCAGAAAATTGGCTTTGGGATTTTTGGGCCAAAAAT
>CAZOQJ010000192.1:0-3649 GCA_964581905.1 uncultured Pirellulales bacterium | reverse complement strand
AGGCCCGAGACAGATATATCCGGGCACGTGAATTAGACACGCTCAGGTTTCGTGCCGACACACGGATAAACGAGATTATTCAGGACATAGCCAGCAGCAAGACTACCGATGGTGTTTACCTGGTGGATGCTGTCAAAGTTTTTGAAAGGAACAGTCCCCATGAAACTCCAGGTGAGGAACTCTTTTATGAGCACGTCCACATGAATTTCAAGGGCAATTATCTTCTAGCTAGCGCAATTTTCAGGCAGGTCGAAGAGCTCCTTCCGGAGCGGATAAAACATTACAAGACAGATGAACAACAATTGTTCACCGAGACAGAATGCGCACGATATTTAGCGTATACAGGTTGGGACCGATACAAGATTTCAGAGCGTATTCTCAATGCCTATATAAAACAAGCTCCGTTCACCAACCAGCTTTACCACAGTAAGTATGTCAGGGGAATGGAGCAGAAACTCAGCAAGCTTAAAGATAATTTAAAACCCCAAGCCCTTAAAGAAGCTGCTGCTCAGTATCGCTCTGCAATTGAAAATAACAAAGAGGATTGGTTCCTGCACTGGAAATACGGAAGGTTGTTACTCGAGGATTTGGAAGACTACCGTTCGGCAGCCGAACAGTTTAATTTAGTTCTGGAATATTTAGATTATTACATGGTGCACGGCAACTTGTCTATTGTATTTGAAAAACTGGGCGATCTAAATTCTGCTTTCGACCATACCATCAGAGCGGTACAAATCAAACCCACCTGTGCAGATGCACATTACAATTTAGCATTGATATATCAAATGCAGGGCCAAATCGATAAGGCAATTGAACACTATTCTAAGGCGATTCGATTAGCGCCGGATTGTTTGCCGGCATATGACAAGCTGGGAACGATACTACACAAGCAAGGCAGGATTGACAAAGCAGTCGAAATATATCGCAGGGGAATACCTTTGATGCCAGATTCGGTAATGATGCACAACAACCTTGGTTTCCTTTTAGGTGAACAGGGGCGAAGGCAGGAAGCGATTAAAGAACTCCGTATAGCTTTACAGTTAGATCCAAATTCAGTTGAAATACGCAGGGAGTTGGAACTCCTCCAGTAAAGACGAGGCTGGTGAAATCGCTTAAGCGAATACGAATCGGTAAACTCGCTACGCAAGGACTCAGCGTGGGCAAATTCAGAGCGCTAACCAAAGATAAAGTGGCATACCTCAAAAAAGCTACTGTCGGCTAATTTGCTGATGCGCAACGACCGTATCAGAAAAGCGGATAAATAAACGGCGCTATTGACGTACCGCCCAGCAGTATCAGCAAGCCCAGAAGAAGCAGTATAATCAGCATGGGCAGCAACCACCACTTTTTATTGTGCTTGAGGAAATACCAGAACTCTACAATTAAGCTTGTACGCTTTTGCCGGGCAAGCTTGTTAAACTCTTCTGTTCTTTTCTCTTGAGGATTTTCAACCATCGTCTTCTCCGAAATTTAGAACTGCTGGAAGTAACGGCTAAGGTTTTTAGGTGGTTTCCGTCTCGACCAGTAGCTTTTAGCATTGGGGTCGAATCTTCGACAAAGTGGGTCACGACCGATTAAGCGAAATAATAGTCCCAGCGGTGTCAGCAGTAAAAAGTAAAAGGCCGCTAACAATAAAAAGCTGACTACGTATCCAATCGGAAGTGTTACTAATACTAAACTCAGGTAGATTATTCTGGTTATTTTTATGCAGATAAAACTGCTTAGAAAAGTAATTATACCCACAGCACAGATAATTGCGAGCCATTGAGTTGCAAGCCCCTTAATCACGTAAAGTAGTACAGAGACAAGAGCTGATGCAATTAGTGCGACTATAGCAAAATTGCGAAGCTCTTTACGGTTCGGATTCCGGTTTATTTCAACTAATGACATCTTTAATTGCTCTTGTTCAGTTCACTTAGTCCAGCTCAAATTTTGCCTTGTATTCATCTATCTCGTGCTGCCTGGCCTGTGGCTGCTCATTTTTATAAAGCAGCTGGTTTTCCATAACTAAAACATCCATATTCGTAGCCATAAAGCATCGGTATGCGTGTTCCGGCGAGCAGACAATAGGTTCGCCACGGATGTTGAAACTTGTATTGATAATCACCGGACAGCCGGTCTTTTTCTTAAACGCACTCATCAGGCGGTGTAGTTTCGGATGGCGTTCGGCATCGACGGTCTGAATGCGGGCAGAGTAATCAACGTGAGTGATGGCCGGCACGATACTGCGTTTGACCTTTAATTTGTCCAGCCCTTTCAGCGGCTCAGGCGTTTTCTCTATGACCAAGCGTTTGTCTTTTCGTACCGAAGCAACCAACAGCATATAAGGGCTGTCTTGCTCATCCTTCATCTCAAAATAGTCGTGTACATCCTCTCGCAGCACGCATGGTGCAAAGGGACGGAAAGACTCGCGAAACTTGATTTTGCGGTTCATGAGCGATTGCATTTTTTCGCTGCGGGCGTCACCGATAATGCTGCGATTTCCCAAAGCGCGCGGCCCAAATTCCACTCGTCCCTGAAACCAGCCGATTACCTTTCCCTCATTTATCATATCCGCCACTTTGTCGAACATCTCCTGCTCATTTGAAAGCATGTGATACCTGGCGTTGACCGAGTCCAGAAACTGTCGGATTTGTTCATTGCTGTATTCCGGCCCTAAGAGTGACGCCTGTTGCTTGTCACCGCCATCGACTTTACGCTCGTTGTCGAGTAATTGATACCATACGAATAAAGCTGCGCCTAATGCTCCGCCAGCATCCCCTGCTGCGGGTTGAATCCAGATACTATCGAATGGCCCTTCTCGCAAAATGCGTCCGTTGCCAACACAATTCAGAGCAACACCGCCGGCCAATACCAGGTTTTTCATGCCGGTTTCGTTATAAACATGTTTGGCTGCTCGAAGCATAATCTCTTCTGTAACCGCCTGGATGGATGCGGCAATATCCATCTCGCGCTGGGTGAGGGGTGACTCAGCTCTGCGAGCCGGCCCGCCAAACAGCTTCTCAAATTTGGAGCTAATCATTACTGTTTTATGACAGTATGGAAAATATGACAAATCCAGGCGGAACGAGCCATCTTCTTTGAGGTCGATTAGTTTATCCATTATGAGATCGTAGTATTTCGGCTCACCATACGGTGCCAGACCCATCATTTTGTACTCGCCCGAATTGACGCGAAAACCGGTAAAGTACGTAAAAGCAGAGTACATGAGGCCTAATGAATGAGGAAAGTGTATCTCATTCGTCAATTCGACTTTGTTGCCTCTGCCGACGCCGAAGCTGGCTGTTGCCCATTCGCCGACTCCATCCATTGTTAAAAAAGCTGCTTCTTCGAATGGCGAAGGAAAAAAGGCGCTTGCAGCGTGTGATTCGTGATGTTCGGTAAAAACGTATCGGCCTTTGTATTTCTGGCCGAGGGCTTTGTCCATTTCTCTCGGTAGGTGCAGTTTCTGCCGAAGCCATATCGGCATACCCATCAGGAACTGCCTGAAACCCAGTGGGGCATAACCTATGTAGGATTCGAGCAGCCGTTCAAATTTCAATAGCGGCTTCTCATAGAAAACAACGTAATCGAGCTTATCGGCGGTAAGTCCCCCTGCCTGGAGGCAATACTCAACCGCATTTGATGGAAATCGGTTGTCGTGCTTTAT
>CAZOQJ010000191.1:0-3654 GCA_964581905.1 uncultured Pirellulales bacterium | reverse complement strand
CCAACCTGGGTGCGCAGAATGTTCAGCACCAGCTCTACATCAACCGTATCGAGAAAACCAAGGCGTATGGTAGCACCTACATCCGAATCAAACGAGCCGCCTATAAATGGCTTGCTCTTTCTATATGGAATATACTCTCCCGCATCATCCTTCCACCAGCTCTTCGATGATTCTTTTGTTGTCTCATCGGTATCCGTGACTCCATAGCTGGTTAATGGTCCTGTTTTATCCGTCGTTACGGTTTCAGTCTCAGTAATCGTTCCGGTTTTAGTAGGGTCTATCGTATCCACTGTATCGGTTACAGTTTCAGTCGTTTCCACGGTGTGGGTTCCGCTGGTCTCGGTATCGGTTTTCTTATACGATGTTTTATCTACAACATCTGTTAGGGGTGTATTTCGGCCCATATGCCACTCTGCCCCGATATCGAAGCCTTCTGTGGAGGTTACGTCGTAGATTCTCGCCTCAACGAGTATCTGGGGTGTCATGCGGTCAACCTCCTCGACAAACTCGTCCATGGCCTTAATCTGGCCTTCAGTATCGGTAACTATTATGTTGCTTGTGCCGGGACTGGAAGACAACGAGCCCTGCTTTGAAAGGAATCTCTTCAAAGCCGACCCAACCTCTTTGACATCTGCGTATGTAATTCGATAAATTCTATGGACAATCCTTTCGGCTACCTGTTCAATTTCATCAGCCGGGGCTACTCTTATCATACTTTTATCTGCTACATACCTATAGCCATGTGCTGCAAGAATATTGTCCAGTGCTTCTTTCAGCGGCACATCAGTGAGCTTAACTGTTACATTGCCTGTAACAGCAGGGCTTTTAACGATGTCAACGTTCGCCTGGTCGGCCATCAGCATTAACGCATCTTCGATAGCAGTGTTCCTGAACTCGACACTTATTCGCTTTTGCATCCGCTCCTTAAGAGGCGATATCGTCGCTCCTTCTGTTTCCGCTGCTGGTTCTGCATTCGGTTCCACTGCTGGTTCTCCGGCTGATTCCACCGTTGGTTCCCAGGCTGGTTCCACCCCAACTTCTGCTATGGTAATAGCACAGGTCAAACAAACAAATGCAAAAAGTAGCAAAAGCTTTAATCGGCTAAATTTAACTATAAAGTTTTTCATGGCACTTCCTTTTCCTAATTAGCAATTAGTAACTACTCAACCATTTAACCAATCACCATATAACCATTTTAACGTTGAACCTTTTGGACCCACCTTTTATCGTTCATTCGAAACTCAACACTATCTTGATTTATTTTTACAATATTTGCGCCTAATATTACGTCCCCTTCATGCACTATTTGTGTGCCAATAACTGCAGCAGGATTTTCCCTGCTGTGTACGATACCTCTTACAATTAGGCCTCCTCCGCTCCCTACTATTCCAATATCTCCCGCAGCGACCGTCCCCGAAGATGGCTGCATAGGGTCACGAAGCATTGTCGGATACGGCTCCGGAACCTTCCAATCAATTTCACCTTTATCGTCAACAGCAGCCCCGGCCGATTCAACTCCCTTGGGCTTGAATATCTTAGGTTTCTTGAAAAGCGGCATAATCACATAGATTAAGGCGATAACGAGAATCGGCACCAATATTACCATTACTTTTTGCCTTGTGGAGTCGACCCCTTCCTCTGATTTAAAGAGCTTACTTTTTATCTTCTGCCAAGTATTCTGCCAGCGGGATTTGCCGGTTGCCTTCGCCGCAGCAGCCTTGTGCACTGACTGCTTAACAGGCCCAGGTTTCACTGTGGGGATAGCCTGTGGAACCCGTTGCTCCGGAGCCAGCGGCTTCATAGGGCCCTGCTCTGCCCGCTCCGGCACAGCTGCATCTGAGGGCTGCTCCTTCTTACCCGGAACCGGAACACCTTCGAAGATTGATGATATATCCTTGTGCAAGCCCGCCTTACGCTTTTTCTTGTGTTCATTATCCTGCATTTAATATCTCCTCAGCTAAAGCCTCGTATTCAATGGCTCCTTTGCTTCCAGGGGCGTAAGTGATAACCGACTCACCGGCACTCGGGGCTTCAGCCAGCTTTATCGTTCTGTGTATAACCGTATCGAACACCAAATCGCCGAAAAACGCTCTCATCTGCTGTTGTATTTGCTTGCTCAACGTCGTCCTGCTTTCGACCAAAGTCAGCAATAGCCCCAGGATTTTTACGTCGCAAGGGTGGAAACGCTCCCGGATAATATTGACGGTCTGCAGCAATTGTTTTAGTCCTTCCATAGCATAGTAATGCGCCTGTACAGGCACGATAACATCAGTGCTCGCAACAAGCGCATTGAGCGTCAAAAGACCCAGCGACGGAGGACAATCAATAACACACACATCATATTTGTCATTTACAGAATTAAGCTGCTCGCTTAAAACAAACTCCCTTCCAAATACAAGAGTCAATTCAAGCTCAGCTCCTGCGAGCAGGATGTTACTCGGTGCCAGGTCAAGCAATTCTATATTCGTTTTTATTATGATGTCGGAAATCCTGTTTTGATTGCCCGTAAGAGTAAGAGCATGATAAATAGTCCTAATTAGCTTGTCAGGGTCATGACCAAAACCTAAGGTCGAATGCGCCTGTGGGTCGAGGTCAATTACCAGCACCCTTTTGCCCTTTTTGGCAAGGACAGCTGCGAGGTTAACCGAAGTAGTTGTTTTGCCGCAACCACCTTTCTGATTTACTATTGCTATCGTTCTCATATCTTCACACCACAAACTCGCATCCCCACTGCTGTCTTCCCCGCCGCCCCGCCTCGTGTCGGTAGACGCGGGGGCAGGCGACAGGAGAACATGGGGGCCATTATGAACTTATCTGCTCAGCTAAAACCTTGACATTGTTTGTTTGTTCAGTAAATATCCTGCCATTCAATATCTCTTCAGCCAGAACTTTGTATTCAACAGCTCCTTTGTTCCTTGGTGCATAAGTTAAAGCCGGCTCACCTGCACTTGGGGCTTCAGCCAACTTTGTTGTCCGGTGAATGACTGTGTTGAATATTAAATCCCCGAAAAACTCCCTCATCTGACGTTGTACATCTCTGCTCAAGGATGTATGCTCCACGAAGGTAAGAAGAACACCCAAAATCCTCAAACCGGCATTAAATCGTTCGTTAACAATATCTACTGTCTCAAGCAGCTGCCTTAAACCTTCAAGTGCATAATAATGGGTTTGGACTGGTATTATTAAATCGGTGCTCGCAACCAGTGCATTCAGTGTCAGCAGGCTTAGTGAAGGCGAGCAGTCAATAACACATATATCGTAATTATCCTTTATGGAATCAAGCTGTTGCTGCAGCACATATTCTCGGCCATAGACTGCTGCCAACTCAAATTCGACTCCGGAAAGCAATATATTACTCGGAGACAGGTCTAATCCCTCTATCCTCGTCTGAACTATCGTCTTAGATATCGGGGCTTGCGCTTTTGAGAGCGGGATTTGAGCCTTTGTAAGCGCGTTATAGATGGTCTTATCACAATTTTCAGGGTTATAACCAAATCCTAAAGTCGTATGCGCCTGCGGGTCAAGGTCAATTATCAGGACCTTATTTTGCAAGCTGGCAAAAGCCGCGGCGAGGTTGACAGCAGTAGTCGTTTTTCCACAACCGCCTTTTTGATTCGCTATTGCTATTGTTTTCATATCTTTATACCGTAAACT
>CAZOQJ010000190.1:0-3659 GCA_964581905.1 uncultured Pirellulales bacterium | reverse complement strand
TCAAACTCCAGATGTTTCCCGCTCAATGCACCACCCAGCGAGCCGGTTACGCAGATACTGTCATCAACCTTGGCGCCGCAACGCTTAACTGGTTTATTGCCCGCGCTCCTGCTGAGCATTGCCACACTTATTACAAACGGATTGTCACTTTTCCACTTTGTAATATCACCGCCGATAAGCTCACAGCCAAATTTATCACCGGCAGCAGTAATTCCCGAGTGAAGCTGCTTTAATCCCTCCTTACCAAAACCTTCAGGCATAGCAACAGATACAACCGCAGCTACAGGCACCGTAGCCATCGCTGCGCAATCACTAAGACTAACCGCCATAGCTTTGAAACCCGCCTGCTTTAAGGTTACTTTTTTCAGGTCAAAATGCACACCATCCAGCAGCATATCGGTGGTAACAAGAACCGATGTACCATCAGCCAGGCGAACCTCAGCCATATCGTCACCAATACCGATGGGAAATTCTGTCACGGATAATTTGCTTTGGCGGGCAAACCAGGCAGTTATTTCATCTTCACCGTTACTCATCGCTGTGCCAACTGCTTGTTCCAATATGCAATTTGCCTTTTTGCCTGCTGGGGCCCTGCTGCACCTTCAGTAATATATTTACCTGCTACCTTTGCTGCGCCGAGACTTTCATACACATCCGAATCAATCGCGGTGCAATGCTGCTTGAACTGGTCCAGAGAAAACTCGGCTAATTTCTTATCCTGCTGCTCGCAAAAGGCAACCAATGAACCGACAATGCCGTGCGCATCACGGAAGGCAATCCCTTTTCCAACCAAATACTCCGCAAGGCAGGTAGCATCAAGAAAGCCCTTATCCAAACCGTCTGAAATCTTCCTCGTATTAAATTTCGTATGCGAAACAATCGCTTGTGCCATATCCAAACAGGCCTCGACAATATCACCAGCGGTAAAAATATGGGTCTTATCTTCCTGCAAGTCACGGTTGTAGCCCATCGGCTGGGCCTTTAGAATTGTCAGAATAGCTATCAGGCAGCCATAAACTGAACCAGTCTTTCCCCGAATCAATTCGAGTACATCAGGATTACGCTTCTGAGGCATCATGCTCGACGAGGTGCAATATGCATCATCAATCTGCACAAATCCGAATTCCTGCGAACAATAGATTATCCAGTCCTCAGCCAATCGGCTCAGGTGTGTCGCAATAAGCGCACAATCAAAAATAAACTCTGCACAAAAGTCCCTGCTGCTAACTGCATCGATACTATTGTAGCTGATATCGGAAAAACCCAATTGCTTCGCTGTACCTTTTCTATCCAACGGCAGCGTTGAGCCAGCTATGGCACCACTGCCCAACGGACAGATATTAAGCAGCTCGCTGCAGTTTTTCAGCCGAATAAAGTCACGCTCCAGCTGCTCTGTAAAACTCAATATATACGACGCGATAGATACCGGCTGGGCACGCTGAAGGTGCGTATAACCAGGCATTATGTCCTCTGCATACTTTTCAGCGAGTTTAACAAACGCCTTTTGAAGCAGCGTTATTTTAACCTGCAGAATCTCGACCTCATCCCTCATCCACAGCCGAATGTCGGTAGCAACCTGGTCATTTCGACTTCTGCCGGTGTGCACTTTTTTGCCCGCCTCACCGATTTTTTCAACCAGTGCCGCCTCGATTGCCATATGAATATCCTCGTACGTCTTATCGAATTTGAACCGCCCTTCTGCAATCTCCTGTGATATTTCGATAAGCCCATCCTTAATCTGCTTCAATTCGTCCCTGGTAATCAGCTTTTGTTCCGCCAACATCTGGGCATGAGCAATCGAGCCGACAATATCATACTTGTAAAGACGCTTGTCGACAGAAAGCGACTGGACAAAATCGATGGTTTGTTCATCCGGCATAGAAGCTAATCGCTTTTCCCAGCCCCTTGACTCCGCTCGGGATGGTGAGCCTGTCGTCATAGGGACTCCTTGAGGAGAACCACTTTTTTCTGCTTCGGCCATTTTGTTGACTCCAATCCATTACTACTCTGCGAACATTCATCCCTAATCGATATATAAGGTAAGGTCTCGTGCTACGCAGCTTACTTCGCAGAGTAGCACAGGATTAAAAATAGTCAATAGTAAATAAAAAAAGACTGGTAATCTTTGTTGATTATCAGTCTTTCCTTTCCCATTGCCCCATGTATCCCGCCCCTGCGGCAGGGGTCGGGATTTATCCAATAATTGCAGCCATTTCAAACGCCCCTAACAAAGGTAAAAAATAGAATACCACGTGGAGTATCCCATTGAGGGCGGTCTATCAATTCTCAAAGGCAACAGCAACACCTATCTGAGCATCTCTGAGTAAATTTTGGCGGTCGATTCTAACCACTTTACCATTTTTAATACGAGCAAACTGCCCTTTCTCCTTTGCTAAAGTGGTTGTTCGTGGAAAATTAATTTCCACAGCATGCCCCGGCTGAACAGGTGTTGTCATAGGCACTCTGATAAAAACGCCATTTTTGCTGACATTTGTGCTTCGACCATTAAAAAATCTGTTTGCCTCGGGTACCCAAATGCTAACTGGCCAAGAAATGTTGCTTCGAGTTTCCCTACGCTGCTCAGTTAGAGTCTCCATAATATAATTCTCCTTCAAAATTAAGATACCACATAGGGTATCCCACTGTGGAACGTTCCATCAATTAATAAAGGTATCGACAATGTTAAATTGGATAGATTAGCGTAATTAGGCAAAAAGGTGGACTTTATAAAAAATTTTTTATTCTTCTTTATATCGCTGTATTCTCACCTTTCTTATCGGGCTTTTCTTTCTTAGTGTCAAATCAACAATGGACTTGGCCATCCCTTACGGGAAAACTCTCAACCAAAACGTGCTACTCAACTAAATCTGCCCTCATTCCATAATGGTTCGACTTGCTCACCATCCTGAGCAGTGTCGAAGGACTGCTAAACTACCAATCAACCAAGGTTTTAAGCAGAAAAGCCAAAAATGTCGCAAATCATCAGGTGAGTTGTCTTGCGATTTCGGTCCATTTGATGTACCCTTAGACACGAACAGACACTAACTAAGTGAATATGCAGATGAAAGTTGTAAAATTGAATCCTAAAAAGATTGATTCAGCGAAGATCAAGGAAGCCGCAGCTTTGGTCGATTCCGGCGGACTGGTGGCATTTCCCACTGAAACCGTTTATGGAATTGCCAGCAGGGTTGAAACTACTTCGTTAGCCAGGCTCAATAACCTCAAGGGCAGGAACCCTGAAAAACACTATACATTACATATAAGTAAAAAAAGCGATGTTAGAAAATACGTTCCGACTGCAGGATTAAAGGCCAAAAAACTAATCGACAAGGCCTGGCCCGGACCTCTGACCATAGTCTTTGAATTAGACCAGAAAGACACCGACAAGCAGCAAAAAAAACTCGAAAAGGAAGTCTTTGAAAACCTGTATAAAGATAATTCCATAGGCATTCGCTGTCCTGACAATGCCATAGCTTCAATGCTGCTGCAAGAGACGAGCAATCCTGTGGTTGCGCCAAGCGCAAATATAACAGGTCAGAGGCCGGCAACAGAGCCGCAGGAGGTTCTCGCTCAATTCTCAGGTCAAATCCAGATGCTGCTGGACGGTGGGCCTTGCAAATATAAAAAAAGCAGTACCATTGTTAAGATAGGCAAAAAAG
>CAZOQJ010000189.1:0-3687 GCA_964581905.1 uncultured Pirellulales bacterium | reverse complement strand
AAAATACGGCGATGTTATAGTCCTTAAAGCTGCGGTCGTAAATCGCGATTCCTACTGCGTAAAGGCCTCTGGCGAGTGAGCCCGGCGAAATTGGTGTGACCTGGAACAATACAAGTATCCCGCCGGCTCCAAGTTTGTCGCCGGTCTTTCGCCAATATATCCAGGCCACGATGACCGAGACAATCTGAGTAAGTGGCAATGTGAAAAGGTGAACAACCAGACTGACTAAGTATCGCTGAATATACGGCTCGTTCAGTTGAGACAGTATCGTATCTGCATCCTGGTCGGTCAGAATGTGTTTGTTTTTGCCTTCATTGACCATATCGCGCAGCCATTGTTCGCGGAGTTTGGCGCTAAAATAAAGTTGTATTGGCCGAACAAAGATGTAGTGAAGCTTATCTTTAAAGAAGGTCCAGTCGGTCAAAAATCTGTGAAGACCTGCAGGTAAGATAGATAGCGGCAAATGGCAGATAAACTTTTCGAAGTCTTGCTCTAACTTCGGTGCTCGTTCCGGCCCGACTCTGCCTGCTCTGTGCCAGACGATAACTTTCTCGGTAATTCTTGCCTGTATCGACCGCTTAAAGTAGTCCCAGTTCGTCAGCATTTCCCTGTAATGCTTTTGCCATTCTATTCGTCCCCAAACCCGTCTGATAACCGAGCCGAGCAGCGGTACGGCGCCAACGACAAGAAACAACAGCGTTAAGGCCTTGCTCTTGCGGAGCTTTTGCTCGTATTCTTCGTCAACAAGGTTCCGCACTTTCCAGCCGGTCACCGCGCTATCAAAAATCGTTGACCATAAGTTTTTGTTGCAAAGCAGGTGAATATGATGATGAGTAATGTCCGGCAGCGAGTCGCGATATATCTTTTCATTTGTTTTCAACTCCTCCAGCATCTCGCGCATATCCGCGAACTCGTCACTGTGTGCCTCGATGAAGGCCTCCAGCTTGCTTACATCGCCGCGGTCAAACTGCACCAGCGAGCCGCGCATAATTCCCTTTGCTATCAGCTTAAAATCCCCGGGGCTCATCGGCAAGAAGGGCAGTAGTGCCAGACCCGCCCTGAAATCGACCGCTACTAATCCGCCGGACGGATTATCCTCAGTACCCTTTCGTTTCAGGCAGTTCGGCTGACTCTTGCAGGTTGACCATTCATATTGCCTGGCGAACTCATACGCCCCGATATCGTGCAGCAATTTTACAAAATCGGTCATAAATTGTCGCTTGGCCCGGTATTCCGCCGAGCCAAGTTGTTGTTGGTCAATTGGTTTGCCGCGAAGCCATCGCTTCAACAAATCCAGACGCTCATCAATCTCCAGCCGCCACGTCCGGCCATCAACCCATTCGCTCAACTCACCACAACTGCCGAGCTTCTCATCTATAAAAGTACCATAAATATTTACTACTGTGTTTTCATCGCCGAATTGAATCTTTGCTGCCCGCCGGATAAATTTCTGCCAGAGCGCTCCGGCTCTCCCTGCCGTTGGGTTGGACTGAAGGGCAAATGCACCCTGAAAGCCAATCCAAAAAAGGGCATTGCGAAACAGGCGTGCAAATCTCGAAGGCGGGATAAGAATCTTCATCGCATAGACCTTGTCTATCTCGAGTCCTTCTATCGGGCTACGGCTGGCTTCCCAGCTACGGCTCGGGCCTTCGCCGAGACGAGCGCCCTGACGAGCCGGGCTGCCCTCAATCTCGGAGATTTTTACCTGGTAGACTTGGCCTGCAAACCCGCCGCCAACGAATTTCTCGATAACGAGCTTAACTTGTGCTTTATGAGCACTGTCAATCCCTGTGATATCATAAACAAGCTCAGTGCCTGCATCGTAACGGGTGATGCGCATCGGCCGATGCAACTGAGCGGTCTGAAACCTGTCCTCAAGCTTCTTACAAACCTCAGTAGAATATTCTTTCGCCATTTTTACCTAACAATCCGTTCTCCGTAGTACCTACTACGAAGGATGAATCCACAATTCTATGCAAATCAGCAGTACAATCGCTGCATATATGCCCGCTAATAAATCATCGGCAAGAATACCCCAGCCTCTTGGGAATTTTTCAAGTTTGCGGATTGGCCAGGGCTTGGTGATGTCGAACAACCTGAAAAGCAGAAAACCAAGCCCTGCGGTGCCCCATATCTGCCTGGTCGAGAAGACCTCTATAGCCAAAAAGCTAAGGGCCAAAAGTGTGAGCGACTGGCCGGCAAACTCGTCAGCGACAACTTCTCGCGGGTCGGTTCTGCCTGTTGCGGCAATAATGGCAGGTGAAAATTTCACGCAGACAAAAGAACCGGCCAACGCCAGGACTAACATTGCAACTGATGTCACAAGAACCGATATTCTGAAATGGCAGAGCAGGGCAAAGATGAGCGCCGGCGGCAGCGAGCCCCACGTCCCCGGACAAAGAGGCAGCCGGCCAAGACCAAAACAAGATGTGAGGAACCTTTTCATATCTTTCAAAAAAGAATGTAAAAATCAAAGATTAAAAATCAAAATTGTGGAATCGCCGCAAAGCGGCGATGACTTCCTTAATTTTACATTTTGATATTTGATTTTTAATATTCCCATTTTTAGGCACTTTACACTTCTTAGCGACTTTGTGGCAAAAAACTGTCTCTAAGGTTAACTGACTGCGATGGTTAAGTCAAGGAGCTTAAAAGTTAAAGCATAAAGTGCAAATCCAAAATGAAAAATTGAAAACTTTTGCATTTTAAGTTTTGGTTTTTAGCTTAAAATTTTTAGTTTTCAACTTGAATCGAAGTTCAAACAGGCAAACTCGCCGTGATACTTTAGTCGATAGTATTTAGTCGTTAGTATTTAGATTTTGGTGTATTTGGGAAATTCAATACAGCAAATTCCTTGTGGAATTTGCGAGCTGCGGCATTCCGCCTTCGCCATCCTGCTTCGCCAATGAGCTACGCAGGACAGGGCTTCGGCGGACAGGCTCCAGCCTAAAAGATAGCGTCACGAATCAAAGTTTAGAACTGCAAACTCTCCGTGATATTTTTTTGCAGCTTTGTCATATTCTAAAGCGGCGTCGATTTCGTTTTTGAAGTAGCCCAGATGAATTTCTTTTTTCTGAAATCCTATCCTGGCCGCCCATTTTCGATTGGCCTTTTTCCAGTAAACTCCCTTGTAATTCGAGGTATTTGCACCCGAACGCTTCCTTCTGTGGTAAGTATTTTGCAAATGTGTCGCCAGTCGTAAGTTTGCGCATCTATTGTCCATACTATCGTGATTGATATGGTCGATAAACATCCCATCAGGCACCTTGATAATTTCCCTATGCATGTATATGAGCTTCTCTTTTTCTTTGCTACCTGCCGTATGCCTTCGAGCGTAAAAGCATTTGCCAGTTTTTGCTGTTGCAAACCATTCGTATTCTTTCAATCTCTTGTAATCAGCGGGGTCCACCTTTGCATACCTCGGCTGAGACATACGGAGCCGCCGAAAGGCATAGCCGTAGCGCAGGCGACGATATAAGAGCAGCGGCCAGACGGCCATGCTTTCAAGCCAATCGAGAATGTGAACGCTTACTTTGATTTGCCCCTCCACCGGGGATTGGATGAACAATGAACAACGAACTATGAACTATGAACAACGAACCATTTAACTAATACGCTTCACGCAATACGCAATACGGGGGCAACATTGCCCCTCAATATTGGCTGAACCTGCGTGTTTGATTGAAA
>CAZOQJ010000188.1:0-3717 GCA_964581905.1 uncultured Pirellulales bacterium | reverse complement strand
TGCCATATTCCAAATCGTAGCTGACACTTTCGGTTTTGAAAGGCAGCTTGCCTTTTTTTCTTATGGGTACAAAGCCGACGCCAAGCTTTTTTGCGACCGCTGCACCGAATATAAAGCCCCTGGCTTCCACAGCAGCGACGTATTCGACGCCCGCATCTGTAAAGCCGGCACACAAGGCATCTACCGCTGCGGCAAACGCCGCAGGATTTGCTAATAAAGGCGTAATATCGCGAAATAAAATCCCCTTCTTCGGCCAGTCAGGTATGCTGCGAATGTGCTCTTCAAGATTAATCTTTGCTTTCATTTTATCTGCCTTCTGCCTTCTGCCTTCCCTGCTCTGTTCTCTGCCTTCTGCCCTCTGTCATCTGCCCTCTGTCATCTGCCCTCTGTCATCTGCCCTATGTCCACTGCCCACTATCCACTATTCACTATTCACTATTCACTATCTATTATCAGCCTATTACTGATGAAATGCAAGAGCCAGCCACAAAAAGCCTGCCCTGAGCGACTCGTGGTGAGCAATGTCGAACCAAGTCGAATGGGTCGAACCTATTTTCCTTGATTTTCAGCCACAAAAGATATATAATGTCAACCGGCTTTGGAGGGAGCTAAAGCACTAACAAGCGGAAATACTAACAATTTATTGGAGGAGAAAGTGATGAAAACGAAAAGTGTAACAATTTGGATTATGGTAGTAGTATTATGTTTGGCCAGTTCGCAGGCAATGGCATTGGTTGAGTTTAAGGATGGCGGGATACACAATATCGACTATGAAATGAAAGACGATGTATGGGTTGACCACCAAATTCTGGAAATGCAAACCACAGTAAATCTTCTTCCTGGAGGGCAGATATGGCGTTTGATAGCTCACTGGAGCAGCAGGGTAACGATGTCCGGCGGAACGATAGACACCGAATTGATTGCCTTCCGCAGCAGCCAGATAACCGTCTCCGGCGGGCAGATAGGCGACCTTTTGTATGCCGAGGACGACAGTCAGGTAGCGTTCACCGGCGGGTCGATAGGTTGGTTGTATACCATAAACAACAGTCAGGTAACCGTCTCCGGCGGGCAGATAGGCGGAAATATATTCGCCGGCTACGATACAGGTGATGATAACCAGATAACTTTCCTCGGCAGGGATTTCGCCGTCAACGGTGTACCGTTCGGTTACGGCGAACTGAAAAGCATCCTCGCAGGAACACCGTATGATGAACCGGCGAGGCACCTGACAGGGATTCTTGCAAGCGGTGAGCCGCTCGATAATGATTTCTATATCGGAGGCAACGCAAAGATTGTTCTCGCCATCCCCGAACCTGCAACACTCTTTCTACTTGGCTTTGGTGTGGTGTTCTTGAGAAGGCTCTCTTTTACGTAGGAGAGAGAATTTACTATGGTCGCTGGCTGGACAACATTAGAACCTTATTACTTACTGAATTTATACTTCTACTTCAGGGTTAGCAATAAAACGGGCAGCATTTGCTATTTCCAAAGCAATCATTTTCCTAGCATTTTTTTCAAGTGGCCAACCAATGACATTAGCATGATTGGGGTTATCCCCAAGATTCGGATCGTTTTCGATTGGCTGAGATTTTACTTCAAGATTTTGCATTTTTACATGACCCGTTTTTACATCTGCCCTGCCGTAAAGGGTGCAATTTCTGTATCTGGCTACTTTCTTTCCCAAGCTCCAAATATCATCTTCGGTTAAATGTATATGACGAGTTACGGAAAGTTCTAAGTTGTCTGGCGGAATGAAAGCATCTTGTTTAACGGTTTGGTTACTTTGACGAATCCATCTGAAATAAAGAATATACCTTGCCAAAAGCTCGTCGTCAGCAATAGAGTCCACTTTATCTCCTGGTAATCTGTGAAATTAGATCAAGCAAGTCATCTGAAATACCCATCAGAGAATAATCTGCCCCATGCCGTCTGCTTGTACCGATTAACGCAGCCCAATACACCCTGTCATCAGGATTGATACTGATTGAAATGACTTTATTCGGAGACCGATACCATTCTAAAGTTATGGCACCATCCGGTTCGGCACCAACTTCAGGAGCTTCCATTCCTAAAGGAAATGAACTAAGAAATCTTCTCGCGCATCGCAAAACTTCTACAGAAATTGGTTTTGCCCGTTCGCCATCCCACCCTTCAGAAGAACATTCTTCAAAAACTTCATCTAATTGTTGGAACGTACCCTTTGCGGCAAATCCTAATGCGTTAGATTTCTGCAACATATCAAAACTATTTTCTATTTGATGAGCAACAAAATCTGCGATTTCACTTGCATAACCAGAAATAGGTAATGGCATTGCGATAGAGGCCATATTATTTAAGCTCCTGTATAATTTTATCTATTAGACTGCCGAAAAAGACTTTATTTTTTACCCATCGCATTTCTTCCAAGCATTCTTTTATATGCAGTTCATTATATTCAAACGGATTCTGCATAAAGACATCTATATCCAAAATCAAACCAATTTTCCTAGGAACATTCTGGACGGTTTTAATTAAATTCACACTATATGCCGTTCCAGGAACCTGCATCACATCATGATGAAGATAGCCAGTAAGCGTCCAATCCAATTCTTTTAACGGCGCCGGTGGATATTTATAATAATCAGCAAGTTCAATCTTTTCTTGTTTTATGGCTATGCGATTTATGAAACGTAAACCGATTCTCCTAACCTCAGTCGGTTTAAGCAATTCGCAATAGATCGTCCTGAGACGCAACGCTTCCCGACTAAATTTACCCCAATCGGCATACGGATTTAACCGGCTAAAGACAAATGCCCCCTTGTTGAACTGAGCAATATGAAGGTTATCATTGGAATGGAATTTTAAACCAACGCACCCAACATCTTCAAATGCAGGTTTTCCCGGTTGCCCGGGTGGCACAATTTGAACTCTCGCTTCACGTAATGTTTCAACTTTTGGAAAATCGGGAATGCGTTTCTTTAATTCGCTCTGCAAACTGGTTTCGTCCCACGTTACAGAAGGAACAACGCTAATAGCAATGACGGCTTCAACAATTGGAGCTTTGGATAAATGTGGAAATTTTTCGGTTAAATCTATTGATATTACCATTATTATATTATTCTCAATTGAAAAACCCCGTAATTTTGTCAATCAGAAAACGGTTCATATATGTTCATATCCTATAAACACCCTATATGAAAAGTTATAAGTTGTCAACAGGCAAGATAACTAAACTGGAGCTGTTACATAAAAATACGTGATAAGCGTCAGGCTGTTCGCATCAAAGCGGTTATTGTAATTGATTTTCGCCTTTTCGATACTTTCTGTGATAGGTATGGCTTGCCACGATAATCGGTATCGCGATAGTTTGTCTACCCGTCAACATCCGTGCCATCTGTTGCAAATTTTTTATAAAAAGTACCGATTTCTGCTTGAAAAATAGGCCATGTCTGGTACAATGTAGCCGTGTGCTCAGGCAGCACACGTTAGTCCCCGGAGGGACACGTTCGCGGAGACCTTGCTGCGTCGGAGCTTCAGCGGAGACGAGCCGCAAGTCACAGGACAAGCCGTCCACGCCAAATATAATCGTAGGCTAATGTCTATTAAGGATTAGCCAATGATCCATGAACTACGAACTATGAACCATGAACCATTTATCAATGACTAATGCTCAATTACAATTAAACCGCCCACTCATTTACCCGTTTACTCATTTACGCATTGACTCTTTGGTCAATC
>CAZOQJ010000187.1:0-3745 GCA_964581905.1 uncultured Pirellulales bacterium | reverse complement strand
AATTGTAGAGGGAATTGCAAATTGGAAATTAAATCCGGCAAAATCATCACCGTTAGCATATAAATCCTTTATGAAATCTGTAACATCCAAGGTGATAAATGGTTCCAGCGAATACTCAAATGAGGTAAAAAAAGAACCTGCGTTAAAGTCATCCAGTGACAGTAAGCCATCGCCTGTATAGGTAAATACGTCAATCGTAAAAGGATAGGGCTGTTCTGAGCGATGGACGTTTAATGATAGTTGTGCCTGCACTATAGGCATCGGTATTACGGGAAGAGCGAACTCGATAATTCCGCGGTCTTCAAACGGCAACGAAGGCCTTTCAACATCTAATATTTGAATGGCAACGCCTTCTGTAATACCGTCTGGAATGCCGTCTTTGAGTGAGTATAGTCCATCCCGAATAAATCCATCTACATTAGACGTTAATGAGACCGCGATAACCGGCTGACTTTCAGTAAGTACCGAAAAAGCCAATATAATCGCAAATGTGAGCGCTTTAATCAGTCGTGTTTTCATCGTTATGACCCTTTCTACTCCGTTCTTGGGCAATAAACAGCGATTTTGTGTGTAAAGCTTGGAATGGCCTTTGCCGAGCTTCCATACCCAGCCTTCCTTGGTAAGGATATATCTAAAAGGATAAAGTAGAAAATGTCAAGGGGAAAATCGGCGGATGGAGTCAATATCTTCTGGATGTGGTTTTGGGTTTTGATTGATGGTTTACGAAGAAATAGCGTAAGGTGTCGATTGGGTGGTCGTAAATGCCGTCTTTCAACGGCAGCTCATTATCAGTAGTACCCGAATCCGGATAATGGTAACACTGCAAGGCCTCTATCAAACGGGGACATCTCGGCGAAATAACAAGCGAACTTCTGCCATCGCCCGAACGAGTCGCCCTTCTGATAAGCTCGATGCCTTCAAGGATAGCGCTTTTGCGATAGCGAACCTGTATCCCAAGCGAGCGAAGCTCGCGAACGGTGCTTGTGCCGGTAACGTCATTCACGCCTGCACCAGCGGGGTCGCAAAAGGTTGCTGCCACTTTTTCTTCACTGCAGGGCGTTCTGGTTTTCAGCTCATCGGCGTGGACGTCAACAGTTGCCCTTGTGCGGACATACTCATCTATCACCCGCACGACACCTGCGCTATCAACCTGAATCCATAAGCACACAAACGGATTGACAAAGCCGAAATCGAGCGAGCGATACAACAGCAGATTCGGGTCGAAGTCGATTGGCCTGACGTGAATTGCAGGGTCGAATTCATCGAAGACGACATTTTCAAGCGAAGGCCTTTTGCAGAGCATCTCGGCCTCGAAAGCGGCCCTGCTTGCGCGGCGCATCTGCGTAATGCAATCGTCAATCTTCAGATAGCCATCCGCCCGTTTTGCTTTGCCCTGGCAATCGCCCCATAACGGACACTGCGAGCAGTTTCTGTCGGTGCATTTTTCAATCACCTCCCAGATGCACCATTTGAAGATGGGTGTATTAAACTTCTGCGCATCTGAGACGATTTTTTGCATCAGGCCGTAAGGGCGGTGCATCGTACTGATTGTCTCCATTGCAGCGGTGATATTGTCCGTGCTTTGCGTTGTGAACTTCGCAGCAGAAAAGACATCTTCATCGAAAAGCTCGACTTCATCGCAGCGGAGCTTCTGGATGTGCTGGCCGCGAACACTGGTTGCCGACTGCGTCAGGACATCGATGGATGAGCCGTTGATAAATCGGCATTTTGTTTTAAGTGCAGGGCCATCGAGAAATTCATCGAAGCCGCTATTTAGAAAGCTGGTCATATATTCGTACATTCTGCCGGACTGCTCGCCCGAACCGCCGAGGATTCTGACGAGACAGTTGGGTTTGAAGATGCAGTCCAAAAGCGTGGCGACGGCTGCTAATTCAGTCTTGCCGCCTGCGCGGTTGGCCCATACGACGCAATCAGCATTACCTGTCGCTTCCGCCTTCGCTGAAGCTACGGCGGACAAGCGTCGCTCATGACCTGTGCCCCGTAAGCTTGGAAGGTCAGCGGTGAAGCTGTGCCAGAGGTAGTCCATAGGCGTGTTATGCTCCGGACAGATTTTTTTGTCCGGGACGTCGATGCCCAGAAAGGCCTTGACGTAATTTTTCAAATCCCGCCTTGTTATCGGTACTGTGCGCCTTAGCTGACGATAGATTTCTGCTGCCTTCTGCAGCCCTGTAGATTTTGGTTCATATAATGTCAGATTTGACATAGCGATTACCCTCCTTAGAGATTAAATACAGGCATGTTTTATTATTAACGTTGGCTTCGAGAAAATTTTTTTCATTTTTTCCGTCACGTGTCAAAAAATGGTTTATATTTTATATGGGGGTAGTCCCAGCAGGTCGTGCTGCGTGAGCTGGCCTGAAGGGGCAGCCTACAACACAGAGAGAGACGGACCAGGCAAGCGTGCCCAAGAGAAATAAAAAGCGTGGATTTCCGTCTCTCTTTTTTGTTATCTTCATTGATTTGAACAATATCACCCAGCCGTAAACTCCTGGTGTTACCTAGCGAAAGGTTTGTTTATAATTTCGAGGACCTTCTCAGCTATGAAAAATTTATTACGGCCGGCCGTAACAGCTTCCTTCAAGATGCCCGCTTTAATGAGTTTGTTAATGTTGTTCTTAGCTGCGGGATAAGATATATTTAAAATCTTCCTCACATAAACCGTTGTTATAAGCGGCCGCTCAATGAGAAGGTCAACGAGTCGGATTTGCATTGCAGTTCTTTTGGTAACATGAACTATTTTATGATACTGTTGCTGTAAGTCTATTAACTGCCTTGCCCTTTCGAAAGCATCATTTGACTGTTCGATGATACCTTGCAGAAAAAATTGTATCCATTCTGCCCATTGTCCGTGTGTGCTTACCTGCAGCAGAAGGTCGTTATACTGTTGGCGGTTACGTTCGAAATAAGCGCTAAGATATAAAAGCGGCTTATCCAGTACACCTTTGGCACACAACAAAAGAGTAATCATCAATCTGCCGATTCTGCCGTTGCCGTCGAGGAAAGGATGAATGGCCTCAAATTGATAGTGAATCATCGCCAGCCAGACGAGTACAGGCAGATTATCAAGCGGAGCGTTAATAAATTTCTCGAACGCATCAAGTGCTTTTAACATCTGTTCAGGCGGCGGAGGAACGTACCTTGCTTGCTTAATGTCAATGGTGGTGCCTATAGGGCCAATCCAGTTTTGAACGTTTCTGAATTGACCGGGTGCCCTTTGCTCACCACGAGTGCCTTTAAGCAAAATCTCATGCAGCTCTCGCATCAACCGCAAACACACCGGCAACTCCGTGAGTTTCTTAAGCCCAGATTCGAGAGCATGTACATAATTGGAAACTTCTCTGACGTCAGGTACCTTTGATTCGATTGGACGTTCTTGTACCTCAAATAAGTATAACTGTTCGATGTTTGCCTGTGTACCCTCAATCCTGCTGGACAGCTCTGCTTCTCGTCGGATGAAGGGAGTTATCAGTAAATTAGGATTTGGTAAATTAAGCCCTATACCGTGTAGCTGGCCAATAGCCAAGTTTGCGTCCGATAAGCAAGCGATTAATTCCGGCGTCCACTGTAATTTAGGGGGAAGCTCACTCGGCACAAAGGCTGTTTGGCCTTCAATCGTAGGAACAAGCTCGCTGGAGCTTTTGTTTGTGAAATCGCTGGCTTTCATACTTAATTATACTTTCGTTTAATTACTCAATTCTTATTAAACTTTTTAGCTAAAAAGTTT
>CAZOQJ010000186.1:0-3751 GCA_964581905.1 uncultured Pirellulales bacterium | reverse complement strand
ATTGTAGTGGCATTTGATACCAAGTCAACCGAAAACTGGTTACTGGATAATTTGAGCTAAAAACCCGCTGTAGAATCCGCCTTCACCAAGGCTTCCGACTTCCATCCTTCGCCCTAAGGGGCTTTGGAGGACAGGTCGCTTGCGCTTCCAATTTCGCTTGAGCTACGCTGGACGAGACGCCGGACAAGTCGGCGGGCAAGGGCGAAAGAAAACCCCCTCGATAAATCGGGTAATTCCCACCGTCTGTCGTCCCTTTTCCTTCGTCCACATTCTCCGCAATTAAATTTCAGTGTCAATCGGTGTCTAAAGCTTAGAATGCTTCCGGCAGAATCTTTCTTGCGGCGTTGCGAAGGTAGCTTGAAATCTGCCTTTCGGAATTCATCGTAAGTATTTTTCTCGCTACGCTGTTGCAGTCTTCCATCGTGACGGAGCGGATAATCTGTTTTATCTCAGGTATCATCGGCGAAGTGATGGACATTGTTCTAACACCCAATCCCAGCAATAACATAATGTACTCCGGCTCCGAAGCCATCTCTCCGCAGACGCTGAGGTCTATTTGTGCTTTGTAGGCGTCCTGAATGACCGTTCTTATCAGCCGCAGCACGGCAGGGTCAGCGGCGGAATATAATGTTGAAACCTGTTCGTTGCCCCTGTCAACGGCCAGGGTATATTGAACAAGGTCATTGGTCCCGAGACTGAAGAAATCAATGTCTCTTGCAAGCGTAAAGGCCGTCAATGCCGCCGACGGCGTCTCAATCATAATGCCGATTTTAATATCTCTGTTATAAGGTATGGATTCTTCATCGAGGTCTTCCATAACATCGCGCAGGATAAACTTGGCCTGCATCATTTCCTGCAGGTTTGTGATTAACGGGAACATTATCTTGACTTGTCCGAGGACCGAGGCCCGCAATATTGCGTGTAATTGTGTTTTGAACAGCACGAGGTTCTGCAGGCAGAATCTGATAGACCTCAGGCCTAAAAATGGGTTCGGCTCAGGAGCGAATCTTTTGCTCTGGGTAAATTTATCTGCGCCTAAGTCCATAGTTCTTATTACTACAGGCCTGTTTTTGAATACACTTACGGTTTCGGCGTAGGCCTCATAATGGTCCTGCTCTGTAGGTTCGGTTGCCCTGTTAAGGTACAGGAACTCTGTGCGGTATAATCCTATGCCCTCCCCTCCTTTTTGCAGGACAATCTCGGCCTCATCCGGAAATTCGATATTTCCCAGCAGAGTGATTTTGGTGCCATCGCGGGTTATAGCGGGTTTTTCTCTTATCGCATCAAGTTTATGCTCAAGCGCCAGGAATTCTCTATTGTACTCCTTGTATTGCTGGATTGTCTGCTCGTCGGGATTTACGATAACGATACCGCGGTTGCCGTCGATAATAACTATATTTCCTGCGGTGATTATTTCTGTAAGGTCTTCCAGGGCCACTACCGCCGGGATGCCTAAAGACCGTGCGACAATGGCGGTATGAGAAGTTCTGCCTCCGGCGTCGGTCGCAATTCCTTTAACGAAATCCTTATTAAAGCCGGCTGTTTGCGTGGGACTCAGTTCCCGGGCTATGACAGCAACCTCTTCGGTCAGATGCTCGACATCCTCGCGTCTCTTGCCGAGAAGCTGTTTGAGCAGACGTCTTTCAATATCGTAAATATCAGCCGCACGCTCACTGATATAAGCATCTTTCACCTTGGTAAAATGTGATGCGATTTCTCGCATGGTGGTAGAGACGGCGTATTCAGCAGTTACTAATTCCGAACGAATCAAATCGGTTATTTTCTTTTTCAGGTTTCTATCTCGCAGGAAACGCAGGTGCACGGCAAAGATGTCTTTTATCTTGCTGCCTTCGGTCTGGTCCTGGATTGCCTCAAGTTTGGTTAGTTCGTCGATTGCGCCGTTAAAAGCATTTTTGATACGTTGAATCTCGGTCAGCCGTTGGGGCGGTTGAATCGGACGCTTAGGTATTCGATAATCTTCGGCATCAATAACCAGCGATTTGGCGATAGATATGCCCGGTGAAACAGCGATTCCTTTTTTTATCTCCATCTTAAACTTTAGAAAAGTTTATTGTTTTTTTCTTTTGGTGTCGGCTCATCGAAGTGCTTGTCTTCCACAAGCTCTCGCAGAGCATTGAGTGCCTCCTGAGCATCTGGGCCTTCAGCTTTAATCTTCAGTTTGGTCCCACAGCTTGCCGCGAGCATACTCATCTGCATAATACTTTTGCCATCCACAATAATTTCGTTGTTGCTGACGGAAATATCACACTCAAATTGACCGGCAATATCAACAAACTGCATTGCGGGGCGCATATGAAGACCATCCGCATTTTTAATCTCAACTGTTGTTTCGCAAACTGTTTTTTCCAATGAATCCTGCCCTGTCTGCATCCTCAATACTCACCCAGCCATTTTCTTATATTGATAAATTTACATAATTATAAAGATGGATTTTCGTCGGCCTCTCTAAGAAGGTCTTCAATCTGCTCCGAAGTCTGGCATTGCCTGAGGAATTTTCGAAATTTCTCGTTCTGCAGGTGCTTGAAAATAGTCTCCATTGCCTGCAAATGCTTGTCCGGCTCGTCCACGGGACTGACTAAAAGTATCACCGAATAAACCGGCTGTTTATCAAGAGCGGAAAAATCAATGCCGCTGCTGTTTAGCCCAACCGCGGCAACCATGTTTTTAACAGCAGGGTGCTTCGCATGAGGCACAGCAACACCTTTACCTATCCCTGTACTTGCCTCTTTTTCCCTTTTAATCACCGCCTGGATAATTTTTTCGCGGTTGCCCCTTCCGAGTTTTCTGGCCTTGTCAAGTGATGTTACGAGCTCGGCTATCGCACCATCACGGTCTGTAGTTTTTAGCTGCGGAACAACAGCCCCAAAACAGACAAAATCCACAAATTTCATCTCTTTTTTACCTCTACAACGCCTTTTTACTTATATATACCGGCTCAATGTAGACCGACACCCCCATATTGTAATCTTACAACGCCACAATGTAAAGATACAATTTCCTGTTGTAAACCAATTTTGCCACAAGAAGGCTCAAAAGGAAGTTGCTTGCTCCACTCGTCTCGGCGCACTCGTCAGGGCGTCCGTCAAGGCTTGGCCTTGCCGAGACTGATAGGCCCTGCCGTAGCACGAGGCACGAGCCGTAGAGGCCACCGAATAATAGGGTATCTGAGAAATAGGTTATCAGGGTGAGGGATAGCAGGGAGACAGATTATCAGGAGATTAGTTGACTGGTTAATTGGAGAAACAGAGGATAGACGACGGAAGATGGACGACCCCGGCCAGGGCAGGCCCCTCGACTTCTTCGATTGCACTCAGGACATGTATGCTCAAGGCAGGCAGGGCGAAGAAATTTGAAACGTAGCCGTTACGGCGAGTATCAAGAGAGCCGTCGTGCCGGCGACTTCGCACAAAGTGCGGCGGGCAAGCGGCGGACAAACGCTAAACGAGTGATGTGTGTAGCCAACGACAAAAAGACATTATTGCAAAAGTTCGAGTTGTTTCGAGCCGCCATCGCCTGCGTGTTTTTTGTTGTCTCGCTCCTTGCCTTTGGTTCTTCTAAGCTGCCGTTCGAGTTTACGGGCAGACAAATCGATACATCGGTAAAGGTCCTGGCCAGTTTCGGAACCAACGAAAACCTTGCCATGTTCGGCTCTTGCAATAATCTCCACGCTCGAATTGCCGCCCGGCTGGCCGTCGATAATTACCTCAACCTGATTGATACTATTGTAGTA
>CAZOQJ010000185.1:0-3752 GCA_964581905.1 uncultured Pirellulales bacterium | reverse complement strand
TAACCGTCGCCTCATTTATTGGCCGAGTGCTTACAACAGAAATCGGCAGGGCCTTGAAAAACCGCACTAACTTCTTTCGCACATCTTTTTTGAGCTGCCCGGCCGCAAATTCATCACCGCAACCTGCCTGCCTGCACAGTTCAGCCGATAGCCGCTTCGGCACAAACTCCGCCAGAACATTGACTACCTTCTTTTTTGGATTTATAGCCATACGCTCCGTAATCTGCTTTTCAAGCTCTGCTTCTTTAATCTGTGGTGCCAAATCCAGCGAGATATTAATTGGTTTTTTGCCGGCGGGAAGGTAATCGGTTAGATATCTGCTCATATTCAGCACCGCAGGACCGCCTATACCATCCTCGGTAAAAATAATCGCCCCGGCCGTAGTAACTTTCTTATTATTGATGTGTGCCGACACTTTGACATCTTCCACAGCGGTCCCCGCAAGCTTGCCCGCCACTTGTCCGCCATTCGTGTGGCGGATTCGTGTGGCGGGTTGTCTCGGCCAGTCTTCGCGGATTACAAGCGGCACTAAAGATGGCTTTGCCTCGACGATTGTGTGTCCCATTTCTTTTGCGAATCTGTAGCCATCGCCGGTTGAGCCGGTCTTCGGCCAGGATAACCCGCCGGTCGCGATAATAAGCTTTTCTGTATAGACCGTTTCTTTTTCAGTGCGGACAATAAACATGCTGTTTTCTTTGGCAATACTTTTGACTCGCCTGTCGTACAGGAACCTCACTCCGAGCTTTTTCGCCCGCTCCACGAGGACGTCCCTTACATCACCGGCACGGTCGCTGGCCGGAAACACACAGCCGTCTTTTTCAATTTTCAGCCGAAGCCCCAGTCCCGCGAAAAAATCCTGAACGTATTTCGGCGGGTATTGATACAGGCAGTAACTCAGGAATCTCCCTTTGTCACCAAACTCCCGGACAACCTCAGCCGGCTTGGCCTGATGTGTGAGGTTACATCGTCCTGCCCCTGTCAGAAGCAGTTTTCGGCCGGCGCTCGTATTGGCCTCGCTCATCGTTGTCAGGGAACCTGCTTCAGCGGAGAAAATCGCCGTCATCAGGCCTGCCGGCCCCGCACCAATTATGCAAACCTTTGTCCGCACAATACTATTCAACCGCAAAGCTCCCGCAGATTAATCCTGTCTGCCTTCTATTGCAGCGAGGAGAATTCCCGCTGAAATTACCAGCCGGCGGTCAATCGAAACTTCAGGAGCAAAGAACGACATACTATATTTGAGCACAAACGGATTGAAGTGCTGCTTAATCTCAGCAATCACTCTGCCGTCGGCTGAAGTTATTGTATAAGTTTGTGGAATCAGATTAATAAACCGGCTTGCAAGAGCAGCTAACATGCTGCTTTCAGCCAGCGTTCCAATCTCACTTCCATCTGCTGAAAGAAAAGTCCACTCATCTTTGACGATTGATTTGAGAAATTTTCGCCTTATCGCCCCGACATGTTCACCCGTAGTTGCATCCTGAACATTATATGTTGCGCCGATATCTAAAATTTGCGGCGTTTTTATAGTCAAAAGCTCATCCATCTGGCGCTCATCGGTATATACCCGGAAGTCCTCTCTCAATTTGAATGCCTTTTGCTTGGAATACAGAATGACCATGCCATTTTCATCGTACGCATGAAAGGCTCCGCCGAATATCTTAAATACCTTCTTGCGAAACAGATAGTAGTTGTGCATAAACGCTGGATGAAGCTCTTTTTGCCCCTGCATTTATTATCTCCTTTCAAACCTTATTTTTCCCGCCATCGGCTCGTACAATAACCGAGATAGTAATCACTGTCAACTGAAAGCATTGTCCCGAGTGAAGTCGGGGTGCCCGCCAAGTTTGTAGGTGGATTTTTATCCGCCTGCGGCGGACAAGATTGGGTTTGTTTTTAATTTCATAGTTCATGGTTCGTGGTTCGTAGTTCATTGATATATAAGGACTTAGGTTCATTTCGGCGTTTTGGAAATTGGGTTTGGGATTTTTGGGCCAAAAATCGATGTGCGTTTTTATAACCATTTGATTTAGCATAACTTACATTCGCCCTATTCTGAAGGAAATTGGGTTTGTTTTGCATACTTTGGTCAATTTGATTGACCAAAGAGTCAATGCGTAAATGAGTAAACGGGTAAATGAGTGAGCGGTTTAATTGTAATTGATCATTAGTCATTCATATGTCCTTAATATATAAGACTATGCGACTAAATTTGACGTGCGGGGCTCCGCGAACGTGTCCGCCACTGGCGAGACTTCTGTGCTGCCTGAGCACAATTAGAATTATACAAGATATGGCCGATTTTTCAAGCAGAAATGCGGTTTTTTTATAAAAAATTTAGCCACGAAAAGGCACGAAAATTAACCACGAATTAACACGAATATGCACGAATTTGTTTTTAGCCGCGAATTAAACCGACTTAGCCGCAAAGTCAACTTACAATCCCACGATGCAAGCCTGAAAACTATGATGTAGAACTAACAACATCGCAACGCCTTGTTAGTCACCGATTTTCCTTGCGGTCGAGATAATGCCCTCTTCGTCCCACATTTGCAAATTACTTTGATCATCAATCAAGTAAAACTCGCCAACGCTGCTTCCTTCCTTTCTCTGAAACCTCCTGTTTTTGCCAGATAACTTTTCAACAATTTCCTTTTTGCCACTGCTGCCATCGTAGTACACACTTTCCATGAATAATTTGCCGTTTTGGCGAAAGATAGTGATCCTTCGTCCCATGAATAGGGTTTCGTCGAGCCAGCTACCGATCACGTCTCGCGATGGATCATCGGGCAATTGTTTTAAAGCTTTTTCTTGTTCAACCGTAAGACCAAGTATTCAAACTTCGATATCAGGGTCAAAATGTGTTGTTGCCCATGCGCCTTTACCTGGCTCCATGTCTGGGAGAAGGTAACTTATAAAAGTGCGTTCATAATGTCTCGAATCTTGTGACTTCAATTTGAGAGCAATGGCTCGTAGGGTCTTTTGGGATACTTTCTTATTCAACCGGACATCAAGGCTGCGCTTATAATCAAGATAAGTATCTGAATCAATAATCGAATAGGTCACATCGGCCGGGATTGTCGGCGCAGAAGCGTGAGCGGGACTTGGCTTATGGCGTTTTCCTGACGAAGACCTCGATGGTGTTATTGAAGGCGATTTCTGACCCGAACGGCCTGAATCACCCGATGAACCAGAATCATCAACACTACCAATTGCAAGGATTAGGAATAGAAGTAAACCAAGCAATGATGTTGCATGTCGAGACTTATTTTTTATAATCATGAAATAGCCCCCCTAAACGGGAAAAAATCTCTTTTGGTTTGATTGAAAAAAATCAAAAACGGTAGTATTGAGCCAATTAAACAAAGCAGGACATCTGTCGGATCAAACGTACCTCTAACCACTCCTAACGCCTGCCCCATTTCGCTACCCAGAGCGAGTGATGGCCCGATAGATATCCAGAATATACTGTGCCTTGAAAACTTCAATCCCCAAATGATAAGCATAAACGAGGTAAATGAATACACCCACAGTTCATAAGGAAGTGAGAAGAAAAGCCAATTCATGTTATCCATCTGGATTGTCGTAGTACAGATGCGCATGCTATCCAGAACTGACTTGACTCCGATAGCGTCTGCCCAACGAAACATCATCAAGGAGTCCGATCTAAAAAAGAGATAAATAATGCCCCCGATACTAATTGGTATTATCACATGACAAAACAAGAGGTTCAATTTAAGATACGTATGTTT
>CAZOQJ010000184.1:0-3816 GCA_964581905.1 uncultured Pirellulales bacterium | reverse complement strand
GGCGAAGGTCGGTAACAATCTTCCTGGCCTGGCAATCGGCCTTTTGCTTTGCAATGATTGCAAAATTGAATCTCGGTATCGCGATGGCTGCTAATACGCCGAGAAACACAACAATTATTATCAGTTCGGTTAAGCTGTAACCATTTCTTGTCTTAGCCATATAGCCATAACCCGATGACAATGAATAATCAACCCCCGCTCCTGTCTTACGACAGGAAGACGCGGGGGTTGATAGTTCTCACAAAATTATCCAGGGTTTTTCGCCACTACGTCAGGTTCCATCAGTCTCGGCACTCGTCACGGCGGAGCGTGCCGTAGCCGGAAGGCCAAGCCTTGACGGACGCCACGACGAGCCTGCAACTATTGACTGTCGTCAGACCAGCCCGCCAGACGTAAGGCGGGCAAGTTTACCAAGGACAACTACCGCAGCTAACCGTGCCGTTACCATCTATCTGGTAGCCAGCCGTGGGAGTTACCGGGCAGTTCGGTTCGCCCTGCGGAAAATAATTCGGGTCTGCGAATAAAGTTGCCAGGGCGGGGGGGGTGGTAATCCCATTGTTCGCCATGTACAATTCTACCTGCGACTGAATTAAGTCAACATTGGTCTTGCAGGCATTTTGCTTGGCAGTGGTCGAGCTTACTGTGATTCTTGGAATAGCTATGGCAGCCAGTGCAGCAAGAATCAAAACCACGATGAGCAGTTCAACCAAAGTAACACCTTTTCTGTAGCGCATTTCCATTCTCCTACCATAAAAAATACTTGTTTTCGGCTAACCCCCCTTTGCTACTCTGCGAAGTAGCGAAACTTTTTCGCTACGAAGCATGAGTTCCTTGCCGCATTTCACCACTCCTTCAACCCCCACTCTTGTCTTCGACAAGAAGACGTGTGGGGCACTTTGAATTATCGACATAAAATGTCAAACGCTTAATATAGATTCTGGATACTCGTCGAGAATCGAGCCCGCTTCGCCGGCGAGGCGAGCATCTCCAAGCATTTTATCGGAAGTCCCGTACGGAACGATTATTCCTATTTAAAAAATAACATATAAATCGCCTTGGTCAAAACGAGCGTCCTAAAAAATTTTATCATAGATGTGTTTGTCCGGCTTAATCCGCCTTACGTCTGGCGGATTAATTTTTTAGCCCGCCAAAAGTTCCATAGTGGACTTGGCCACGCCTGCCGTAAGGCATCCTGTGGATAAAGGTGGATAAACCCGCTACAAAAATGGCGGGCAAGTCCACAGGATAAATTACTGCAAATGAGTCATGTAATCGAACATTGGCAAATATACGGATATCAGTATCAACCCAACGACGATTCCAAGTATAACCGTCAAGGCCGGCTCTAATTTCACAAGCAACCCTTTTATTGCCCTGTCAATATCCTTATCAAGAAAATCAGTGCCTTTGTTCAGCATTTTTGGCAGCATCCCGGCTTCTTCCCCTGAAGTGACCAGCTGTGTAATTATCGTAGGAAAAATGCCATAATCTTTCAGTGATTTTGCCAAAGAATTACCTGCATTAACCGACTCCTGTAATTCATTAGCAATCCCGGTGACTTTGTAATTGTTTGCGACTAAACCTGCCATTTCCAAAGCCTTGGTCAGCGAAACTCCCACGGAGGTCAATATACCAAGCGTCCGCGTAAAATGCGAAATCACAACCATACGATTAAGCTTGCCGAAGATAGGCATTTTCAGCTTGAAAACATCCCACTTTGCCTTGATATACGGCGTTTTTGAGAACCGCCGTATAATTATTACTGCTGCTACGACCACAATGACGATTACCCACCACCAGTCTCTCACCAAAGAGCTAATATCCATAAGGACCCGAGTCGGAGTTGGCAGCGGCACATGCATCTGTTTGTATAATTTCGAAAAGACGGGTACGACAAAAGTTACAATGAAACCCACGACCGCAAAACACAGGATGCTCACGACGAGCGGATAGATAAAAGCCGCTCTTACCTTCCGCTTTAAGTCTGCCTGTTCTTCCAGATATGTAGCACTCATTTCGAGGGTTGTCGCTAATTTTCCCCCCGTCTCACCGGCCTCAAGCATCCCCAGAAAAAAACCGGAGAATACATTTCCGTATTTCCCAAAAGCCTTTGTCAGATTGGAACCGCTTTCTACGCTTTGTCTGATATCACCGATTATATATTTAAGGGCATAATTTGTGGTCTGGTCCTCTAGCGTCTCAAGTATCCCTAGTATTGGCAGCCCTGCCGAGTACATCTCCGAAAACTTATAGGCAAAAGTCACAATCTCCGATGCCTTTATTCTCTTGGACCTTCTTGGCGTTTTTTCCCGACTTGCTTTCAGAAGAACATAGCCCGTCTTGCTTAATTCTGCCCGCAGCAGAGCAACGCTATCGATGTCCTTGTAAGTGCCGGAAAACTCATGGCCGGTTTCGTCTTTGGCTATATACTGGAAAACTGCCATTACTCGGCCCTCACATCAACAACTCGCATCATCTCATCCAGTGTGGTTACGCCGTTAAGAACCTCATCGACAGCACCTTTAAGGAGGGTTTTCATGCCTTCTTTAATCGCCTGTTGCTTAATTGCATCATCACTACTTGTGTTGAGAATCATTTTCTTTATTTCCGGTGATACACGCAATATCTCATAAATACTTTTACGCCCATGATAGCCGGTATCATAGCACGTCGTGCATCCCGTTCCCCTGTAGAGTTCTAACTCCTTGTCACTGTAAGATTCGCCTGCCCCTGCGTCTCCCCCCACGTCTTCTTGTCGAAGATAAGAGTGGGGGGGCAGCGGGCCAAAAAGACACTTTAGTTCGTCCTCAGATGGTTTATAGGCTTGTTTACACTTTGAACAAGATGTTCTCATAAGCCTTTGAGCGACTGTGCCTAAAAGTGCTGAAGCAACAAGGAACGGCGCTATCCCAAGGTTGATTAAACGAGATATTGCCCCAGCCGCATCGTTGGTATGCAGTGTGCTCAGCACAAGGTGGCCTGTTAGTGCGGCACTAATAGCAATTTCAGCCGTTTCCAGGTCACGTATCTCACCGACGAGTATGATGTCCGGGTCCTGCCGTAGTATGCTTCGCAGTGCTGACGCAAACGTCATCCCTGCAATCGGTTTGACTTGTAATTGGGTAATGCCTTTCAGCTGGTACTCGACAGGGTCCTCGACGGTAACAATGTTTTTCTCGGGAGTGTTTAGCAATTGCAGAACCGAGTATAACGTAGTTGTCTTGCCACTGCCGGTTGGGCCGGTCAGAAGTACCATGCCATAGGGATTGCTAATCAGCTCTCGAAATTTTCGATTATCATCAGGGCAGGTCACAACAGCATCAAGAGACCACCTGTCCACGTCCTTATCGAGAATCCTAATAACTATCTTTTCTCCGCCTACAGCCGGCAAAGACGATACTCTCATATCATATCCTCTTCCATTATGACGCGCAGTCATATGACCATCCTGAGGAACCCTTCGCTCGGAGATATCCATATCCGCCATAATCTTAATGTGTGATATTACCTCAAGCCGCGCCGAAGCCGGCACTTTTACTGCATCGTGAAGGATGCCGTCTATACGATACCGCACCCTCACTTCAGGTTCCTGCGGCTCGATATGTATATCACTTGCCCGTGCGTCAATGGCACCATTTATTATGAATGAAACCAGCTTCGTAACAGGGGTATCGGCAATGTGCATTGATTCTTGTTCAGCCTCACGCAGAGCAGTCTTGCCGGAATCTTCTTTTAACCGCATCGAGACTATCGTCTGCTTCGTCACATTCTCCACATTGAAATGATAGTGTATAGCCTGTCTTATAGCGCTGACAG
>CAZOQJ010000183.1:0-3856 GCA_964581905.1 uncultured Pirellulales bacterium | reverse complement strand
AAAAAAGCTCTCCGTTAAAAATGTCGTCTAAACCGGCTTGAAACCTGATATGAGTCGCGATTTTATGAAGAGAAGGAGATTGTGAAATGGTTCATATAAAGACTATATTAGAAGCGGCAATAGAGGCTTTGGCAAGTGACGTGCATATCAATGTGGGGATGCAGCCGGTATTGCGAAGAAATACGGAATTGATTGATATGGATTTCGGCGTAGTCAGCAATGAAGATGCGAAAGAGATGGTTGTTTCGATGGTTGGGTCGGAAAGATTCAAGCAGTTCGAGGCAAAAAAGGACCTTGATTTTTCCACGAGCATCGATGATGGTCATCGGTTTCGTGTTAACGCTCATTATCAGCGTGAAACGATAGCAATTTCTTTTAGGGTGATTCCCAATCAGATTCCTTCAATAGAAGATTTGCACTTGCCGCCAATAGTTAGAGAGCTGACAGACCTGCCGAGGGGTTTGGTGCTCGTAACCGGGCATACCGGCTCCGGGAAAAGTACGACGCTCGCTGCGATGGTAGGTTCGATAAATGCAAAGTACAGGAAACACGTAATTACATTGGAAGACCCTGTCGAATATGCAATAGAGAACAAAAAGAGCATGATAGAACAGCGTGAAGTCGGCCATGACTGTGAGAGATTCGCAACGGGACTTCGGCATGTACTGCGACAGGACCCCGATATCATTATGGTCGGTGAAATGAGAGACCTTGAGACCACCAGTTTCACAATTACCGCAGCCGAAACGGGTCACCTTGTCTTTAGTACACTGCACACGATTAATGCCCCTCAAACTATCGAACGTATTATAGACATTTATCCGGCCGGTCAGCAAAATCAGATTCGGACAATGCTGGCTAATACACTACAGGCAGTTATCTCGCAGACACTTTTTAGGCGGGTAGATGAGCCGGGGATGGTACCGTGTGTGGAAATGTTGCTGTGTACCTCGGCGGTGAGAAACTGTATTCGTGAAAATAGAATCTACGAAATTCCGAATATTGTCGAGACTTCCCGCAAGTTGGGTATGCAGAGTTTGGACAATAGTATTGCTGAAATGTATTTCAAGGGTTACTTATACAGAGAAGAGGCAATTATACGCTCAGCAAATCCTGGGAAGATGGAAAAGTTGCTTGTGCCTCTCAGTGAATACGATGTTGTTCGACCGCCTGAAGAACTCCCGCCGAGACGTGCCGTCTCTGACACGGCTGGAAAGGTAAAAAAATAGGGAATATACTTATGTTCGAGGAATCTTCACAAAATTACCGTAGTGCAACTGTAGTTTCGGCCAGACCTCGGCCAGACGGGGTGGAAAAACAGCAACAAGCTCAAGCGACAGATGAACACCTGCCGAGACGTGCCGTCTCTGGCACGGCTGGAGGGCAGAAGAGACAGATTGGCCAGCAGAACAGGCGCATGGCCGGCAGCCGATGGGTCAAACTACAAAAGATAAAGAATTACAAGTTTGACTTCGGTCCGAGCAGAAAGGATATTCTGAACTTTACGAATCAACTTGCGATTATGGTCCGGGCAGGCATAAGTCTTCAGGATTCGCTTGAAGCAATAGCCGAGCAGCAGGATAACCAAAAATTCGGAAGTATTATCACCAGTTTAAAGAATTGTATCGAGCAGGGCAGTAGCTTTTCTCAGGCCCTTGCTGAGCATCCACAGGTATTCAGCAATCTTTATATAAATATGGTCGCTGCCGCGGAAGTTTCAGGTTCGCTTAGTGAGATGTTGCAGAAATTGGCAGGTTACCTGGACCATGAAGCCGAGACTCGCTCACAGGTTAGGTCTGCTATGGTTTATCCAATCATGATAGCAGTTTTCGCAATAGCAGTGACTATCTTTTTGCTGTGCTTTGTCTTGCCGAGATTTCTCGCCATATTTGCAGGTAAGGAGCATTTGCTGCCTGCAGCCACCAGAATTTTAATGGCAAGCAGTACATTTCTGCGGAATTCATGGTTTTTTATTGTACCAATTGTAGGAGCTTGTATATGGGGTTTTTGGTACTTTATTGGTACCGATGGTGGCCGGCGATGGTGGGATAAGACAAAATTATCATTGCCACTTGTCAAAACACTTTGTCGAAGTCTTTATATAACCAGGTCTCTGCACACAATGAGTGTGCTGACAAGGGCGGGAGTGCCAATCCTCGATACAATTTCGATAACAGCTCAGATATCAGGAAATGTCCTTTATAAGGATATGTGGCTTGGTGCCTCTCAGGAGGTTCGTCAGGGCGGGAAAATAGCTTCGAGTTTGGGTCAATACAATCTAATGCCCAGCAATGTCGTGCAAATGATAAGAAGTGGCGAAGAGTCAGGTACTCTCAGCGATGTCTTGAGAGATGTTTCCGGTTATTATGCAAGAGAGCTGAAGACCGTTATTAAAACGGTAATGTCGATGATAGAGCCTATGATGATAGTAATTATGGGTGTTTTGGTTGGTTTTATTGCGATGAGTATTATTCTGCCTATATTTAGGATGTCCAGTATCGTTATGAGCAAATAGATTCGTAGCTTGTGACTCGTTGCTCATTCAGCGAACGGGTCACGTTGTTAAGGATACGAGATGCGATATACGAGATACAAGAGAGGTTTTACAATTATTGAGGCGTTGATTGCAATAGTTCTGTTAGGTCTTGCAGTTGCATCTTTGGTGGTAGCCAACGGCTCATTCACGAAATCTAACGGTGCCGCAGCGGACCTGTCGACCGCTGAGTTTTTCGTTGAGCAGCTCAGGGAGCTTACCGCCATGCTGCCGGTGATTGACCCGCAGACCGGCATCTCCACATTTGGCCCGGAAGAAGCAGCTCTAACTAATTATGACGATTTGGATGATTTTGACGGAGCGAGTTTCTCTCCGCCAATTAACGCAAATCGGCAACCCTTAAATGATTTTGACGCGTTTACTCAGCAGATTACAGTTCAAAATGTAAGCCCCTCGGATTTCGAACAGGTTGTAACTGACCATAACAGCAGTTTCGTTAGAGTTACCGTTAAAGTTTTTTTAAATTCCAGAGAAATCAGCTCCACCGCCTGGATTCGAGCACGATACTAAAAAGCTAAAGCTATATATAAAATGCGAAATACAACAAATTACATACGACATACTAAATACGGGCGTGGTTTTAGTCTTGCCGAGTTACTGCTTGCTCTGGTGATAACGGCTATGCTGCTTGCTGCTGTAGCTATAGCTTTTAACGCATCGGTTATAAATTATAGCGAAAATAAAGATATCTTTAGAACAATCAACAACGCTCGGCAGGCATTGTTTCGTATAACAAGCCAGCTTCGAACAGCTAACGCCGTTGACCCAAACTCACCAAGTAATCAATGTACACTTATTACCGCTAACGGGGACAACATAACTTTCAGTTATAGTGGTGCGGATAACAAACTGTATCTGATTGATAATTCTACCAGCGACAGTTACACACTTTGTGGTGATGTTACCGCTATGACTTTCACAAAGAATACCGCCACCGAGGGTTTGGTTACCTACGTTAAATCAGTTCAAATTTCCATAACAGTTGCAAGCGGCGATGCCCAGCGTACGGTTTCCAGCGCTGCCGTTGTTAGACGAAATTTGAAGTGGTAATTGTCGCTGCTTATATTGGCCCATTCATATTTGTCCTTATCACCCACAAGAATCTGTTGTCAATAACACCTGCATCTATAAATAACTTCGGTTCCCTGGGGAAATTCCATTTTTTTAACAGCGGTTTTTAAGAAAATTCTTGATTTTTGTTTTTTTAACGATACTGTATAAGGTTAGCTTTGGGCGGTTAGCTCAGCTGGCTAGAGCGCCTGCTCGACACGCAGGAGGTCACTGGTTCAAGTCCAGTACCGC
>CAZOQJ010000182.1:0-3884 GCA_964581905.1 uncultured Pirellulales bacterium | reverse complement strand
CGTAATTTTACCCATTTCGCAGAGAACATCAGCGATATCGCGTACATGTGAGTCGCTATCTTCCTGCGGAATATAAAGGTTTGACAGCCCTTTGATTTGCTCTACGCAGTTATTAGCAGAATGATCATTATCTTCATTATTACCTGGAATATTCTTTTTATGTCTGAGTCCAAAAAGCTGTGCCATAATTCTTAAAATACCTCCAATCCCGTACCAGTTGTGTTACAAAGAAAGACCTGTGCTTGCACCTGAGCAGGGCGGCAAGACAGGTGTTTAATTGGCGTGGGGAAAAATATTCTCAACAATAACAGGTTGGGAGCTATTTGTTCTTTCTCCTCTTAAAATATAGAAACAGACGCACAATGCGCTCGTATAAAGCGTCAAATAAAATATAAGAAATGAAACCAGGCTAATCAAATTATCTCATGACAGAAAAAAAACAATTTTTTTACGTCCGATAGTTGTTTTGTATCTTTCTGGTAGAGTTTATCCGTCAGGTGGTTAAGAATCCTTGTGGCAAGGTAGAAAGTTTTATTGCATATTATAACTACGTACGATATTATCAATTCTGGCTGATATTACGATTTTTCAACTTGTAATCGATGGGGTGATAATGTGAAAAGAATGAATTTGCCAAAACAGGTTAAAAAACGCGATGGTTCCCTTGTTAAATTTAACGAGACAAAAATCCAGTATGCAATTGAAAGGGCGGCGTTTGAGGTTTTGCAGGATAGAGCTGAAGCTGTGAGCATCTCCAACAGAGTAACCGATGTGGTGATTAGGAGATTGCAGAGGATACCAAATGTTGAGTCAATCCAGGATATAATTGAGACAGTTTTGATGAGTGAGGGCTATAACCACATTGCAAAGAGTTATATCCTTTATAGAGAAAAACGAAGCCAATTGCGCTTTACGAAGTCGGCCTTGGGCATAAAGGATGATTTGAAGCTGCCGGTCAATACGATGGAGGTTTTGAGGCGAAGGTATCTTCTAAAAGATGATAACCAGAATATTATCGAAACGCCGAGCGAGCTTTTCAGGAGAGTTGCACATAATGTTGCCAAAGCGGAGGATAATTTCAAGTCTCGCCATGGTAGAGAAGAAACGGAAGAGAAGTTTTATCAGATGATGCGGAATCTGGAATTTATGCCGAACTCACCGACTTTGATGAATGCGGGTACTCCACTTGGGCAGCTTTCAGCGTGCTTCTGTTTACCTGTGGAAGATTCTATGGAGGGGATATTTGGTGCCCTTAGCGATATGGCTAAGGTTCATCAGACCGGCGGTGGAACAGGATTTAGCTTTTCGGACCTGAGGCCAAAGTCGGATATCGTTGCCTCGACCAAAGGTCGGGCATCCGGGCCTGTATCGTTTATGACTATATTCGACCAGGCGACGGGGGTTATCGTCCAGGGCGGCAGAAGACGCGGAGCGAATATGGGTATTTTGCGGTGCGACCACCCGGATGTCGTTGACTTTATAGAAGCAAAGACGGAAGGCGGAAGGTTCAGCAACTTTAATCTCTCGGTTGGGGTCACTGACAAATTCATGCGAGCAGTCGAAGAAAATAGAGACTTCAGTTTGATAAATCCGCGGACCAGAAAGAAGGTCAGGAAGGTCAAAGCCAGGCCTTTGTTTGACCTAATAGTTAATGCGGCCTGGCGGACAGGAGACCCCGGATTGGTATTTCTCGATGAGATAAATAGACATAATCCTACACCCAGGATAGGGCAGATTGAGGCCACAAACCCTTGTGGAGAGCTGCCGTTGTTATCATACGAGAGCTGTAACTTAGCTTCGATAAATCTTGCTAAGATGGTAAAAAATAATTCGGTGGATTGGAAAAAACTAAGGGACACAGTTCGACTGGGAGTCAGGTTCCTGGATGATGTGATTGAGGTGAACAATTTCCCGTTAGAGCAGATAAAACGGATTACATTGGCAAATAGGAAAATCGGGCTTGGTGTGATGGGTTTTGCGGATATGCTTATCAGACTTGGGCTCGCTTATAATTCTCCAAAGGCGGTTAATTTCGCCAAGAAACTTATGCAGTTTATACACAAAGAGTCACTTGATGCATCGGCTGCACTTGCCAGGGAAAGAGGAGTTTTTCCTAATTTCGCCAAGTCGATTTATGTCAGGAAGAAGCTACGGCTGCGTAATGCTACGGTAAATACGATAGCTCCAACAGGTACTATAAGCATCATAGCAGGATGTTCCAGCGGCATTGAGCCACTCTTTGCCATAAGTTTTGTACGGAATGTCTTATCGGGCGCAAAGCTCTTTGAAGTCAATCCATTATTCGAGGAAGTTGCCGGCAAAAGGAATATTTTTAAGAAAGAGGTTCTTGCGGAGATTGCCAGGTGTGGCTCTTTGGCGAATATAAAGGGGATTCCCGAAGATATAAAGAGAGTGTTCATTACAGCGTTTGATATAACACCGGCTGAGCATCTTCAGATTCAGGCGGCGTTTCAAAAGTACACGGATAACGCTGTTTCTAAGACCGTAAATCTGCCCAGTGATGCAACTGTGGAGGATGTCAGAAACATATACTTGGAAGCTCATAGGTTGAAATGTAAAGGGATTACTGTTTACAGGTATGGTTCTAAGCCCGGGCAGGTACTATCTTTTAGCTACGGCGGTGAAACCGAACCGAAAATTGCTGGTGAGCTTGTTACGGCTGGGCCGGAGTACTCAGGCGGATGCCTGGCTGGCATGTGCGTATTCTGAACGTTATGACGTTTAAGAAAAGTTGTGTTATGCGGCTGATTGAATTAATTATTTTTACAATTTTGTATGATTCATTACTAAATTAACAACCCCTTCCCAAACTTCACAATTATTATAATTAAATGAGTTTAAATAGTTTAAAAACGACTCAAAAGGAATATTTTTCAATATTTTAGAATAAGCTTCTTTCAAAATAAGTTGATAATTGGCTAAAATACGAAAACCTATTTTTCGTTTTTCAAGTTCGGAAACATCTGTTGGATACTTATTAATAGCTTCCTCGACATATCTGTCCCGCAATTTAAATTCTTCCCAAAAATTCCATTTTTGTTTTGCTAATTTTGAGAAATGCATCCATTCCGAGTCTTTTTTTGGATGAACTGTACCCATACTGCATGCATCTTTATATGTCCAAATAGACCATGATATTCCATATTTTCTATAAATTTCAAGAACATTGCCAAGCATACTTTCATGATGCGTTCTATTACCATAAGTATAAAAGGCGCCTGTTTCCCCGCACCATACGGGACGTTTTAACCTTTCAAATATATCTCTTAAAGAGACATTTTCAAAAAGGGTATGTTCAATTCTTTCTTTTTGATTTTGCTTTGTATATAAATGCTGGTGTAAAAACGGGTAAAAATGAAAACTACATGCGACATTTGGGTCTTCAAACGGTTCAAATAGTTCAAATTGACTAGCGTACATATCACCCTCAACAAATAAAAGGTGATTCTTATCAACTTTACGAATCTCACTAATGAGGTCTACAAAAAATTGATTTATAATTCTTTTGTCTCGAATCATTACAACCGGTTCATTTAATAAATCATAAGCTGCCACCCATCTATTGGATGCGTAGCGCTTCGCAATATATTTCCACAGCGATATAGTTCGCCTACGAAAATCGGCGTATTCCCAGAACAAACTCTCTCCTATCGCATTATCAGAATGCCAATCTGGATTTTGTCCACCTGCAGCGGCATGAAGGTCTAAAATTGCATAGAGTTCATATTGCTCACATAATCGTAATATTCGATCAATTTTTCTAAATCCTTCTTCCATATACGAATACGGCTTTTGGTCGTTTTCAAAAAGTCTATAATTAAAAGGTATTCTGAGTGTGTTAATTCCAAGACTCTTTAAAAATT
>CAZOQJ010000181.1:0-3887 GCA_964581905.1 uncultured Pirellulales bacterium | reverse complement strand
AGAAGTTCCCTGCTGAGCGGATTCGATACCACGCTCAGCATATATCGACAGCAGAGTCGGCTGAGCTGATAAGGGCCGCCAAAAAAGAATCGCTGCCGATTACCTGCGAGGTAACGCCGCATCATCTGCTTTTAACCGAGCAATGTTGCAGCGAATACGATACCAACTATAAGGTCAATCCGCCTTTGCGGACAGCAAAGGACGTTGAGGCCTTAAAGCAGGCGATTGCCGAAGGATTTGTGGACGCTTTGGTAACCGACCACGCACCACATTTGCAAAGTGAAAAGGAGCTGGAGTTCCTGGCCGCACCCTTTGGGATAGCTTCACTGGAATGTTCGCTGGCTCTTTTTGTTAAAGCACTTATCGGGCCGGGTATTTTAGACTGGCCTGGCCTTATTGAATTGATGACGGTCAGACCCGCCAAAATAATCGGCGTAGATAAAGGAACGCTCGGAGTAGGCAAGCAGGCAGACGTTACTATTATAGACCCTGATGCCGAGTATGAAGTCGACGTAAATACATTCCACTCAAAAAGCAGAAACTGTCCTTATCACGGCTGGGAAGTTAAAGGTAAGGTTGAGAAAACAATCGTCGGCGGCGAAATAAGGTATTCTTGCGGTAATTGATAAATGCCGATTATTATTGATGGTCATAATCTGCTACATACAGTTCGAAAGACCGACGAGGAGCTCCAATCAATCAGCGACATTCAGTTATGCCAGGTTATAAGCAGATACCTTAAACTTATTAGAGAAAAGGGTGAGATTGTTTTCGATGGTACCGGGCCAAAGGATAAAAGCGGATTTGATAATATCGCTAACCTTGAGGTCCTTTTTGTCGGGCGGGCTACCGACGCCGATACGGTAATCGAGCACAAAATAAGATTAAATACAGCACCAAAAAGATTGACAATTGTCAGTAGCGACCACAGGTTGCGAAAGGCAGCTCAGGCAAGAAAGGCGACAACCCTCAAATCCGAGGCCTTTTGGGCGGGCCTCCAGAAGCAATTTAGCCGTAAAAAGAAGCCAAAAGAGCCGGCAGAAAAACGCCGGGGACTCAACGAGAGCGAAACCAAGCTGTGGATGCAGTTTTTCGGCTTGGAACAGTAGTCAGCACAGCAAAAAACCTCAAATTATGGGAAATCCCACTCCAAATTAGCCCTCAAAGCTGTATAAATGAAGGGTACTGCTGCTAAAAAACCTATCCAATTTTACAAAAGCCCCATTTCCGGACTGAAAAACGTGATTTTGACGAAAAAAATTTGTACATCGCGTTAGCCCTTAGCCAACTCGATAAATAAAATATTTAATTTTTTATTTTTTTCTTGAAATTTTTCTCTCCACCATATATAATATGGGAAATTTAGGAAGAGTGGTGAAAGGGTGTATATCTACATCTAACTAAGCACTCCCCATAAAAAGGCTTGTTTTTCCAATTCTAAACATGGATTGGAAATGTTATTTTGGTACGCCTGTATGTCAGGTTATAGCCAGAAAAGGTGTAGAGTTTATCGCGAAAAAAATGGAACTGAGGAGATAATACATGGAGGAGCATGAAGTAAGCAAAACATTAGTCAACCAGACAATCTCAAAACTTCTTGATTTTGACAGCATGCCGGGTGCCAAAAAAACCAATCCCCTTGAGCTGTTGAAGTCCCCTCAAGCAAATCACCAAAATGATGCTGATACTTTCGCAGAAACCTCTTGCCCCCCTATCTCGCAAACGTGCTGGCAACAAATGGGGAACAGAACTTTAGAACAGCAGGGTCAAACAAATGGAAATCAGATATTTGTTGTTGTCGCATGGGTTCTTCTGCTCTTGATTGTCTGGGTAGTGGTAGGAAACAGACTGCAGCTTCCTCTGGGCTTAGAAGTGATAGAAGAAACTTATGGCAACCTCTTTTACGTATGTATGCTGGTACTTGCCGGGTTTGTCTTGAGTCTCACAACGTGGTTATACTGGAAAAACAAGCTCACCAAGACCGCAAACATAGGCGTGGTTATCGTTATAGTCTTGTCAGTATCATTGCCAATCTTGACAATGGAATCAGGTGGCGGAGCCACTAATATAGGAAGACTAACCAGAACCCTCTCGGGTTTTCCACTTACCCCTACGGCATCATTTTACGAACCGATAAGCGGCATCATTTATAGCGAAGACAAGCCGTCTGCCATACTCGGCGGAAGAATAATACATGAAGGAGACACCCAATACGGCATTAAGATTATCAAAATCCACAAGGACAAAGTCGAATTCGAAGAAAACGGCAAAAGGTGGACCCAGCGGCTGTAAAAACTCATAAGGGCTTATTACAGATAAATAAAATCATACCATTACACAGCCTCAGCAGTAAAATCGTACTATAAAAACGGCTAAAATTCATCTTTCAATTTCCCTGCATTTCTGCTAAAAGTATTCAAGAATCCGACTGGATACTGGATACTATATGCTCGATACTCGACGAAAATCCAGCATCCAGAATCGAGCATCGATTATGAAGCTTATTGTGAAAAAATCTCGGCTCAAAGGCACAGTGGTAACCCCGGCTTCCAAATCGCATACCATCCGTGCCATTGCGATTGGCTCTTTAGCTGCCGGCGAAAGTATCATCCGTAACCCCCTGTCCTCAACAGATACGCAGGCAGCAGTAGATTGTTACAAGGCATTAGGCGCTCAGATTGACACATCCGACCCTAAGCTCTGGAAAGTAAATGGTACAGCAGGATACACTTCCGCCCTATTGGAAATTATCGATGTGGGCAATTCCGGCACAACCCTGCGTATCGCAATGGGTTCAGCTGCTCTGACCCCACCTGGCCAGACCGTAATCTTCACTGGTGATGAGCAAATCCAGACCCGCCCTATCAGCCCTTTGATGGATTCGCTTGTAGATTTAGGAGCAAAATGCAAATCTCTTAATAACAACGGTAAAGTACCCCTTGAGGTAACCGGTAAGCTGACAGGCGGACAAACAACAATTGCTGCATCTACCAGCCAATATCTATCCAGTCTCCTGCTGTGCACACCTCTGGCAGCCAAAGATAGTGAGATAGATGTCACTCTACTAAACGAGCCTGGCTACGTGCAAATGACGCTCGATTGGCTTGATAAACAACAAATAAAATATGAAAACCAAAAATTCAAAAAATTCAAAATTACAGGCAATCAAAGTTACAAATCCTTTGATGAGACAATCTGCGCCGATTTTTCCAGCGCCACCTTCTTTCTATGCGCTGCTGCCCTTCTTGCAGATGAGGTAACCCTACTTGGCCTGGATTTCTCAGATAGTCAGCCGGACAAAGCTGTAGTCGATTATCTCAAAGCAATGGGAGCCGATATAACCATTGAGCCGAATTCAATAACGGTTAAATCTACTCTACTCAAAGGTGCCGAAATAGATATGAACCAAACCCCCGACGCCCTGCCTGCTATGGCCGTAACCGCAGCTTTTGCCGAAGGCACAACCCGTCTTGTCAATGTCCCTCAGGCACGGAATAAAGAGACCGACAGAATAAAATGTATGGCCGAAGAGCTGAAAAAAATGGCCATAGATGTTGAAGAACTACCCGATGGCCTTATAATACGCGGCGGTTTACGAGTTGCGAGTCACGAGCGACGAGCGACGAATCACCTCGACGGCAGATACGACCATCGAATTGTTATGGCTTTGTCGTTAGCCGGTCTGGTTATCGATGGTAAAACCACCATCGATACCGCCGAAGCAATTAGTGTAACATTCCCTGGCTATGTACATTCGATGAAAAGTATCGGGGCAAATATGGAATTAGTAAGTACCTAAAGTTTGAAGTGACTAAAGTACAAGACACTTATAACTTTAGCCCACTTTAGGCACTTTAGCTCACTTTAGGCACTTTAGCTCACTTTAG
>CAZOQJ010000180.1:0-3899 GCA_964581905.1 uncultured Pirellulales bacterium | reverse complement strand
GCAAAAGGTCGATATTTTTCTGCAATAAGCTTTCGCTATCAAGCTCGTAGATATTCTCTTCCACCGGCTCAGGGGGTTGCAGGTTATTTTTTATCCCATCCAGCCCTGCTTTTAACATAACGGCAAAAGCAAGATACGGATTACAGGTCGGGTCCGGGCATCGCAGTTCGATACGAGCTGCCTGCGGCTTGGCTTTGAACCATTTTGGAACCCTCACAAGCGCCGAGCGATTCATACCAGCCCAGGTAACGTAAACGGGTGCCTCAAAGCCGGAAACCAGTCTTTTATAAGAATTTACAGTCGGGCAGAGAATTGCACACATTGCATCAATGTGCTTTATCTGGCCGGCTATAAAATTAAAGGCAATTTTTGATAGATTGTATTTGTGGTCTTTGTCATAAAAGGCATTTGCTTTTGATTTAACATCAAACAGGCTTTGATGAACGTGCATCCCTGAGCCGGGCTTGCCCATTTCCGGCTTTGCCATAAAGGTAGCGTGCAAATTGTGCATTTGAGCAATTTTCTTTGCACAATATTTCAGCGTCAGCACCTTGTCCGCTATGTCTAAACAATTACCGTAACGAAAGTCAATTTCGTACTGGCCAAGGCCGACCTCATGGTGAGACGCCTCAACATTAATTGCAAAATTCTCAAGTGCTGCGACTATCTTTTTTATGACCTTGTATCCTTCGTGGGAGGAAAGGTCGAAATAACTGCTGTAATCTATGGGTGTAGTCCTTTTATCACCACTAACTCTGAACAGATAGAATTCCGGCTCCGGACCAACGTTATATTCGAATCCCTGTTTTGCTGCTTCCGCGGCAGCTTGTCTGAGAATAAATCTTGGGTCACCTTCGAAAGGCTTGCCATCCGCGCGGTAGATATCACAGATAAATCTGGCGGTAACACCATCCTGTGCCAACCAGGGCACAACAGCGTAAGTTGTGGTATCTGGCTTTAAAAACAAATCGCTTTCCTGTATCCTTGCAAAGCCCTCTATCGAAGAACCATCGAACCAGACTCCGTCAGCCAAGGCGTCTTCTAATTCTTCAACCGGCATAATCACCTCTTTTATGACGCCTAACAAGTCTGTAAACTGCAGGGTAATAAATTTTATATTGTCCTGTTTTACCTGCTCTAAAACCTTTTGAGCTTCCATTTAGCGTCCTTTCCTGTAAGTGGCATGGTTCTTAACCACGGATTACACGGATTCTATTTTTAGCTAAGGATTATTCTGGCTTTTACGTCGAAAACTGCAAGACAAATCCGCTCGAGGCGGATAAATTTTAAAAAAATGAATTTCAATAGTTTTATTTTTCTGCATTATCTCGTTCGTCCTTCGTAGTTCCTGCTACGGAGAAGGACAGGTAACCATATAGTGTGTCCGCAGCAGCTTCATGGCCAATTGGTGTCCAATGCTGGTCATACGTAAAATAGGCCTGCTGCCCTTCAGATATCTTCTGACGCAACGGTTTTGTAAGACTGACAAACTCAATAGATTGCTGTTGGCAAAACTCTTCAATTGCAGATTCCTTAACGCCAAGGTGGGCAAGAACGGTGTCCTTCAATTCTTCCGCAGGAGGGAGATTTCTTTCTGTTAATGCCATAAATGCGTGCAGCCCCTCAGCAGTTATTTTACCCTTAATAAGCGGCAATAAAATGTGTGGTTTGTCCGGGGCATAAACTACTACAAAGCGCATATCCTTCTCATTACACATTTTTTTTATTTGCTGAAGCGATTCAAATGTTTTTCGACAACCTTTAGACTTGATAAAATTGTCTCTGCTGACAAAGAGAGCCGACAGTCTTTTGACTTTAAAAGTGTAGTATCCGGCGTCAGGACCATCCGGTACAGCAACCGGCAGCCAGGAAAGAGCTCCGACCGGATTAGACGGGCTATCGGGGACCATCTCAACATTACCGCCCTGAGCAGAGTTGGCTGGACTATTAGCTTGTGCTGAGCCAAAATAACGAATCAAAAGATTTTCTAAAGATAGACGAATGGGCGAGCTTTTAAAATAGTTACTAAGCCGCCGTCCCAAAGTATCCTCCCGCTCAAAGTTGGAGTCTCGAAAATCATTTCCTTCGTAAAGCAGGCAAACGACTGTTTTAGGGGATAGCTCTGTGACGAATTTTTTCAAAGTCTCGAGGTACTTTTGGGGATGACCAGCCGACATTCCGAGATTATAGACTGTTTGCCCGGATTTTTGCGCCAAAAGAGCAGGCCAAATCTGGTCGTCCGAAACATTGGAACCTTCGGCGAATGAATCGCCGAGGATTACCACGTCGTACTTTTCAAAGTCGGTTTTATTGCGAAAGCCCCTTTTATCAACGGTCAGTGTGTACTCGATATTCGGATAGCCGGGGCGTATTACAGGGTATGTGAAAGCCTTTTCAGGTTTATCTTGATAGGTGCCGTGGTCGATGGTATTGGGAACGCGGTGGTAGTAGTGCTCTTGCTTAACATATCGTTTTTGATTCTTCAGGCGGGCAAAGACATCCACCACCAGAATCGATACGATGATAGAAACAGATATTGCGATAACTTTAAATTGACGCTGTCTTTCATTTTTCTGGTTCGACCAGGCCAGATACAGGACCATAATACTAATAGGGATTAACAAAAGCATCCAGGTAAATCGGGTCTCACCGTATCTGCCCAGCAAGACGTCTCTATTTTGAGCAATCAGATACGCAACATTACTTGGAATCACCCACAAGAAGAAGTTGACTAAAAAAATAACGGCGGTAGTAATCCATTTTGGGAGGTTTCGTTTCATACTTGCCTTCATAAGAATATAGGCAGCAACATTGCCACTGCTGATGACATTGTTAGCTTCGGAAATTCCAAACAGGTGGAGAATAGGTTACCAAGAAATCTGCCGTTTTCAAGTTTTTTTGTCCGAATCACACATTTCCGTGTGCGATTTTATATTATTAGAGTTAAAAGGACAAGCAAGCCGAAAACTATAATTACTACGCCTGAGACCTTGTTCAGCCAGGCTGGTTTGCCGTAAATCAGTTTCCCCAGAAACGTGGCGGTAATGCAGCTTAGTATCAACCACCAAAGTCCGGAGCCAACAAATACACCAGCAACCAATAATAGGGCTGTGATTTGATGCTCAGTCGTTCTTACTAATCCCAGGCCCGCAAATATCGCTGCGAAAGCAAGAAATGTTACCGGATTTGTGAGTGTAAGAAAGAACGCGGACACATAATCGCGAACAAAACTGTTACTATCCCCTTGGGCTGTTCGTTGTTCCGATTTGGACAGGAAAACCCTCGCCCCCATATAGCAAATAAAGATGCCGCCAACCAGACGAAGCCACAATTGTTCTTTGACCAGAAAGTTTGAAATAAATGTCAGTCCGAACGCAGCAATAAAGCTGTAAACAACATCCGCAGTAGCCGCTCCCAATCCTGAGACTATGCCGTGAAGTCTGCTCCTGCTCAAGGTTCGCTGTATGCATAGCACTGCGATTGGCCCTACGGGAGTCGAAATCAGAAAGCCGACAAACAAACCCTTCAAAAATAGGCTGATATTCATAATCCTCTACGAATATACATTAAAAACAACTTATATTCACTCTGTCTTGTCAACCGGCCCAGGATTCTACAAAAATTCTTCTGTTTTTGCAAACCCCTGATTTGAATTAATGCAAGTGCTTTGGTTGCTGGGGGTGAAATGGCCGGTTTCGTATTTTTTTGACAGAGTAAATTGAAATTATATTTTCTCGAACGTGAATTTGTGTGCGCTGGCGTCGATTTTTATGGTATCGCCCTCGGCAAAATTACCAGCCAGAAGCTCAGAGGCGAGCGGATTTTCCAGCCGTTGCTGGATGGTACGCTTCAAAGGTCTTGCACCATAAACCGGGTCGTAACCCTCGTCCATAATAAGA
>CAZOQJ010000179.1:0-3917 GCA_964581905.1 uncultured Pirellulales bacterium | reverse complement strand
GTATAGTTTTAGCTGCGGTGGCAACGCTGGCCTTTGCTCTGGGAGCGGCCAACCAGACAAGCGGCGACACGGGTCAGAAGCAGGCACAGGTTCGTTTCGCCACTCTCAGGATTTCAGAGCTGATTCGGCACTGCAAACTAATATGCGGCACAACAGGCGATGATATCGTGCTCTGGAAAGCGGACGATAATCCTGAGAATGGCATAATCGATGTATTCGAATTAGCATATATCGAGAGAGGAAGTAGTGCGGATTATATAAGGATTCTTGAATTCCCTAATTGTTCTGAGGGGTTTGAATCATCGTTTAGAACTATTCCAAATCAGGTAGCCGCTGTTGGGCAGAGTTGGCTTAAAGATTTGCTTATCTCGCAGAGCAATGAAAGGTATATACAAGTATTACCTCAATGCAGCAATGTGCAGTTTAACTTTGACGTTTTACCGCCATATAGCAGATTTGTCAGTATTTCATTTGACCTTGTTGAAAATGATGTTGTTCATCGGTATCAGATAAATGCTGGCTTACGCTGCCGGGCGGAGAATCTGCTCGACGAGGACGGAGATAGTCTTGTAAGTGATGATGATTAGGAAAAGATTTAAAATCAAGAATTCAAGATTGAAAATTAGAAACGCAGAAAAGCAAGGGGCGGCATTACTAGTTGTCCTGTTTGTTATTATGACGATAACGATTTTGTCTCTGGGCTTTTTGTCGCGAAGTGATGTTGAGCTGGCCTGCGGCGAGAATATGATACTTCGAAGTCAAATGGATTATTTGGCTGAGTCGGGGTTGGTACATGCCAGGGGACTTATCCTTCATTCTCAGGATGCAGGTTCGGAATATTGGACCGGGGCTGTGGGACAGCAATTGGCCGCAGGCAGTGATGATTACTATGATGTTGAAATTGTTCGCAATGATTCGGACCCTGCAAATCGCTGCAATTACATTATAGATTGTAATTCCTATCGATTGAAGAATGGTGAAAGGATTGGCAGCAGCAGTATAAGAGCTGAATTACGTCTCGACCCGTGTATCGCTTACTGGGCTGGGTTAAGTACAATAATTTCTCCGCTGACTGTAGTGAATGGAGATGTCTATTGTGCTGGTAATTTATCAAATAGCGGCAGTATCAATGGGGATGTTTTCGCGGCTGGTACTATAACCGGAACAAATATTAGGGGCCAAAAGGACGAGTCGGTTGCCCAGGCACCTGTGGCCTGGCTTGGGCTTGAGGCAAGCGATTTTAGTTCAACGTACTATATTGGCTCAGTAAGCTATGGTGTAGACCTTGTTGGGTCCTCTGTTCATCCGAGTGGTAGTTTTAATCCTTCTGGGGGTAATCCGTCAGGAGTTCGTTACCACAATGGCGACCTTGAATTGTTGGGAAATGTGGATATTGAAGGTATGCTTGTGGTTAATGGCACCTTGAAGGTAAGTGGAGGAAATAATGTAATTAGCGCTGTGAAAAATTTCCCGGCTCTTTTGGTAAATGGTGATATGGCAGTGGAAAGTAGCAGCAGCTTGGAGCTTAACGGGCTTGTTGTTATTAAAGGGCAGATGCAGGTCAGTGCCGACAGTGCCAATGTTAGCATAGTTGGCGGATTGTTTGTCGAAGATGGAATTGTGCAGACAACAGCGGATTCGTCTGGTAATGGCAACACTGGTATGTTGTATAATGGTCCGACCTGGAGGCCTGCCGGTGGGAAAACAGACGGTGCATTAGAGTTTGGCGGAGTTAATGATAAAGTCGAAGATTCAGACGCAGGCAGCTATCTGAACGGCCTATCTGCTATCACGGTTTCACTTTGGATTAAATCGGACGTCATGGGCGAAAACCGCGGTATTTTGTTTGTGCGTGAACCAACGGGTATTGATGAATATTTGGGTATCAGGTATGACAAGAATGGTGTTTTTGGTGGCGGTGTAAATGGCATAAAAGCTTCTGTTCGTACGACCTTAGGTTATACTCAAATTGAGAGCAGTTCGGATGTTCAGACAACTGGTTGGCAGCATCTCGCGCTTTTATGGGAGGCCGGCTCAGGATTAAGACTCTATATAAATGGCCAACTTGATACACCCAGATATGATAGGGGGGCTCTATCTGGAATTGTTAGTGGCGTACAAAAGCTAATAGTTGGTCGAGGGTCAAAGGGTGAATACTGGGATGGGCTTATCGATGATGTTCGAATCTATAACTGCGCCTTGGACGTTAATGATATCTATCCGCCGGAGGACGGACTATCTGGGCTGGTAGGGCATTGGAAGCTGGATGATAGTGGAAGTAATATAACTATAACTGCTGCACCGTCAAAAACTGCGATTGAAGTTTGGCCTCAGGCGGGTGTCGCACAGAGGTGGGAACAGGCTGGTGGCGCGTTTTTTAGAAGTATTGAGAGAAAATAAAGCTGACTCTTAAGGTCTGTTAAAGAGTCCGCAGTAGGCGGGATACTTATCGGCCTTTATATATGATAAAGAGAAAAATCAGAAGTATATTTAGTATCAATAATATATCCTGCTCCCTGCAAGTCATCGAGATGGTTCGGTGATTCATGTCATACTGTTTTGACGATTATACCAGTTTTGTTGACCTTAACTGTAGAGGGTATGAAATGTGACAATTGTATAGCGTTGGCTGGGCGTTCAGCAGATAAATGATAGCCCCCGCTCTTGTCTTCGCCAAGAAGACGCGGGGGTAAGCTAAACCGGACGTTAGACGTTAGAGATAAAGAGGCGTCCTGAACATGTCGAAAAAAAGACAGAGGCAAGGGTTCAAAATGTGCTACGACAGACAGATAGTATCGGTGAGGATACCAAGCTTAATATGTCCACTGATAAGGAGGCATTATTTGTATCTTGGTCAGGAGTCCGATGCTGCTCTACGTAAGGAGTCCCGAGGGCTGCAAAGGCTGCATGGCACGAGATACGATTTACTGGACTTGGCCACGCCTAACGGCGGATGCCCAAGCAGTGGCTTTACCTTGATGGAGGTTATGATTGTTGTTGTGATAATTGCCATAGCGGCGATGACTGTGATACCAATGGTAAGTTCTGCTGCCAGTGTACAGATTCGCTCTGCCACAGATATGATTGCGGCGGACCTGGAATACGCTAAGAGTATGGCAATCAGCAGGGGACAAAGATATTCAGTAGTATTTGATAAGAACACGGAAAGCTACAGTATAAGGAATCAAGCTGGTGCCATAATAGCGCATCCTGTGAAGAAAGGATTCGATTACGTTATAGATTTTCAAAACGATAGCAGGCTGAACAAGGTTGATATTGCTGATGTTGATTTTGATGCAACCAGTGAGATTAAATTTGATTATCTTGGAAGTCCCTACAATGGCAGCGGTAGTCCGTTAAATAGTGGGATTATTAGCCTTGAGGCAGGAGGGGTGACCGCAACGATTAGCGTTGAACCGGTTACAGGATTTATATCAGTGCCGTAATGGACTTGGCCATGCCTGACGGCAGGCATCCGCCGTTAGGCGTCCTGTGGATTGTGGATTGCAAACTGATAAAGGTAAGGCGTAAATGATAAGTTGGAAGTTGAAAACTCGAAGTGTGCGGCCGATAGGTTTAGACATTGGTCATAATTCTATCAAGATGATTCAACTGGCAACGAACGATGGGCAGATTAGTGTCGTTGCAGCAGATAAAGTGCGCATAGACCCCAGCGTAAACGATGATGGTCCGGAAAGAAGAAACTTTGTTGTTTCGGCAATAAAGCAAATGCTGGAAAGAGGCAGCTTTCGGGGAAGAGACGTTATTTCGTGCCTGCCGAATGAAAGATTGAAGATAACAAGTTTGCGATTGGCAGAGGCAGACGGTGCTGAAATAGAGCAATCTTTGAAGAAAGAGGCTTCCCAGCGTTTTGGTATGGACCCGGATAAGGATGCAATTAACTATATGTTAGCAGG
>CAZOQJ010000178.1:0-4008 GCA_964581905.1 uncultured Pirellulales bacterium | reverse complement strand
TCGGAAATACGCCTCTTGTAGAGCTAACCAAGCTCAATAATAAAAGACCAAAAGTTAGAATCTTTGGAAAACTCGAAGGAGTCAACCCCGGCGGCTCCGTCAAAGACCGCCCTGCTTACTGGATGATAAAAAAAGCGGAGGAATCCGGCCAGCTCGCAAAGGGCAAAATTATTCTCGACCGACATCAGGAAATACCGGTATCGCTTTAGCGATGATTGGCGCTGCAAAGGGATACCGCGTCAAGCTTTGTATGCCGGAATGCGTCAGCACAGAAAGACAGCGTATCCTTGAGGCCTTAAGTGCCGAAGTAGTCCTTACCCCTGCAAAAGAGGGTACTGATGGTGCTATTAGAAAAGCACACGAGCTTCTCGATACCGAACCTGATAAATATTTTATGCCTAACCAGTTTACCAATGAGAACAACTCTCTCGCCCACTATGAAACAACCGGCCCAGAAATATTGTCTCAGACGAACGGGGAAATTGACGTATTTATCGCCGGTATGGGTACAACCGGTACACTGATGGGGATAAAAAGATTTTTCAAAGAGAAAAAACCTGATGTTAAAGTCGTAGGCGTCGAGCCTACCGAATGTCACACCATACAGGGACTTAAGAATATGAAAGAATCTATCGTCCCTGCAATTTATAATCCCGAGATGCTGGATGAAAAGATTACCATCGAAGATGGCGAGGCCTTTGAAATAACACGCGACCTTGCTGCAAAAGAGGGTATTTTTGTCGGGATGTCCAGCGGCGCAGCCGTAGCTGGAGCTTTACGCGTGGCAAAAGATATGACCTCCGGCACGATTGTTGTCATCCTGCCCGACCGCGGCGACCGATACCTCAGTACTACACTTTTTCGCTCCATCTGCGCCAAATGCCCTCCATAGTAATATCAAGCAAAACATCCCTTCATCACAAATAAGCTTCTGCCAAGACCTTAATTGGATGTCTAACATAACAATCGCTGATATGCTCTATCTGCATCTTGCAGGTGGAACATTCCGTTAAGACGTTTTTGGTCGGTGATGATTCCAATGCCTTTTTCAAACTCTCAGAAATCTTTGACGAGAGTTCATAATTTTTCTTTTGCATACCGAATGTGCCAGCAATTCCACAGCAGCCAGCTTTCAGGTCTGTAACCTTAACTCCGCAAAGCCCCTGTAATAGCTCAATACTCGCTCCATCACCGCCAATAGCCAACAAATGACACGGCAGGTGATAAACGTACTCGTCGTTCGTCGCTCGCTGCTCGTCTCTCGTCCATCGTTCTAATTTACCATCTTTATATTGGCCATATAGATAATTCATCAGTTCATAAGTATTTTCTGACACAAGCGTTACATCATCTCCTTTAATAAAATGCCTTAATTCCTGCTTCAGACACAAAGCCGCGCTCGGCTCAGAACAGACTATTTTGTAGCCGTCTCGAACAGCTTTGGCCAGATATTTGACGCTATATGACAAATCCTTACGAGCTCTTTTGACATTTCCATACACAATCGCCGGCAGCGGCGCCGGCCTTTGCTTTGGTAGAATCACCTCGATATCATTTGCCCGCAAAACATCAAGCACTGCAAATCCCAGTTCGTGGTCATTGTAATTCGCATACGAGTCTACAAAATATACTACTTTATCTATTGGCTTTTCTATCGGTTCATAAGCAGCCAGATATTTTCGTCCCACTTTCAAAAAAGAGCTGCGTCTAAAGCTGGGCATATTTCTTCGTCTATCTATCCCTGCGACTTTTTCTAAGAACCATTTGAAAATCGGCATTCGCATAAGAAAATTGGACACTGGCGAAAAAATACTACCAAGCATACTAAGATAACGATTGTGACTTAACACAAAATCTGCTCGTCGAAGTCCTTTTCGCCTGGCGTACTCTGCTCGTGCCATAGCTACCAATTTTGAAATGTCTACCCCTGTGGGACACTCTTGCAAACAAGCCTTGCAGTTAATGCACAAATCCAGAAATTTCCTAAACTCCGGCGATTCAAAATCTCTATCATCCAATTGCCCTGTAACCCAGAAGTGAAGGATATTTGCTTTTGCCCGTGAGCTGCCTAATTCTTCGCCCAGCGCCCTAAACACCGGGCACATTCGCAAACCGGTTTCTCTACTCAAGCAAACACCACAGCCGCTGCATTGCTCAAGTTCCATCTCCAGTTCATCTTTATCGAAAAGCAAATCCACCTTGATTTTCTCTGGTAAAACCTTGTATTTTGCTTTCAGATTCTTAACCATAACATCAGTATCGGGATTGATTATTTTGCCCGGATTCATCAGACCTTTGGGGTCGAATAGATTCTTGATTTTGCAAAGTATCTCATAGTATTCATCACCATATTGCTGTCTGATAAAAGCCGCTCTAACTAATCCATCTGCGTGCTCACCGCTTATCGACCCGCCAAGCGACCAGGCAAGCGAAAAAACATCCTTCGCTATCGCCCGCATCTTTTGTATATCAGCAGGGTCACTCAAATCCAGATAGGGCCTCAAGTGTAGCTCTCCATCACCGGCATGCCCAAAAAAGGACATCACAATATCGTACTTTTTCCCAATGTGCTGCAAGCCAGCAACATACTCGCTGAGATGCTTGTAACTGACGCTCGTATCCTCCATAAACTCAACTGGGTGTTTTTTACCTTTTTTCCTGTAAAGTAGCGGAACGGCATCTTTGCGGGCTTTCCACAGCCGCTCCTGCTCATTCATATCAAAAAAAGTCCTCCGGCTGGTCGCTAAATTGCCCACCGTTGAATCTGTTTTTTCTATTTTCTCCCGCACCTGCTGCTTCGCCTCACTGATATGCTCGACCAGAAGAATGGCAGCGGCGCCAGCCGGCAGAATATCCTGATATTCGGGCAAGGCTTCAATTGCCAAATCAATCAAAGTCTTGTCCATCAATTCACAAGCTGATGCCCCACTATCAACAATGATTGGCACCGCCTGAGCCATTTTCTCCAGTGAATCGAATTCAAGCTGCAACAGACCTTTTGCAGCCGAAAGTGCTACTGTCCTAAGTGTGATTTTCGTAAAGACAGCTAACGTTCCTTCTGAGCCTGATAACAGCCGCACTAAATCTATCTTTCCGTTATGACATCTTCCTGAAATATTGTATCCACTTCGATTCCGCCCTGCCTCGGGTAGGGCCTTTTTGATAACTTCTTCTTTCCCACGAAGGACAGTTTCACACTCTTTTGCAATTTCGCTAACCCTTGAGTTGTCCGCCTCGAAATCATTTTTGAACTCAACTAAACTGCCATCAGCCAGAACTGCTTCGATACTTTCCACATAGTCTGCCATATAACCATATTCAAGCGAATGAGGACCTGTGGAATTATTGGCGACGCACCCCCCTACTGTCGCTCGATTACCGCTCGATGGGTCGGGCCCGATTTTCCGCCGTAAGGCGTCCTGTGGACTGTTGTACCGGCTCAGGCATTTATTCAAATCGTCCAGCACGACGCCGGGTTCACAAACAACCCTTTGCCCACCGTCCTCCACGCTGATAATCTTATTCATATACCTGGTCATATCAAAGACTACTCCGCTGCAAAGAGATTCACCCGCCACGCCGCTACCCGCTCCACGGGCAACCACCGGTATACCTTTGGCACCGGCGTATTTAACCACAGCAACCACGTCCACACTGTCACGCGGTGCAACAACACACGCAGGGACTATTCTGTAAATGCTCGCATCGGTGCTGTACGCTGCTCTGTGCAGGATATCAGCAAAAACATCGCCTCGGACGCTTTTTATCAAATCAGCTGCAATTTGCTCGGGCTTATCGTGCATCGATTTCCTTATGCTTTTATGCCTTGTGCTTATATCTTCTTTTAATCCTGCTTTTCAAAATCACGGGGCAAAAACTGTGCTTTGGAAACGTGTCCGCTCATTCGCAGAACGGCAAGGTCGTCCTCGCTGACCTGGCCATTGATGAATTGCTGAACAGAAGGATGGGGATGATTACGAATATGTTCGGCGTCGCCGTCGGCAATAA
>CAZOQJ010000177.1:0-4177 GCA_964581905.1 uncultured Pirellulales bacterium | reverse complement strand
TTGTCGTATTTGTAGCCGATGTTAAAAGGCGGGTCGGCAAAGATTAAATCCGCAAACGGCTCTTTGACCTTATTCAAAACCTCTATACAATCGCCACAGATTATCCTGTTAAGCAACTTCTGCATAGCGATATTTTAAAGACTAATCTTGTCCCTGCAAGAGATAATTGGGGTGGCAGCAGATTATAAAGAAAGCTGGAATTTTAATTCGTTCGAGGTTCGCCCTGTTTAGAAATTTCACTTCTAACGGGGTTTGATTACTCTTTGCTCCTTGAACACCTTGCCGGAGAGGTAATCTGTGAAGGTAACCTTTACTGTCAGCGGTTCATCGAACTTATCAACTATGCCGGTTACGTCAAACGTCAATCTATAATTTATGATTAATATTGTGGCAAACCAGAGCTTTTTCAACTCGTCCGGCTTTACGTGCCACTGGCCGAGCAGTGCTTCGCCCTCGGCTTTATTTAAGTCCCAAAGCTGGACGTCCACAGCACCTGCCGCTTTTATTATGTCACCATTGGCGTCGAGCGGCTTGATATAGACAATTAACTTTTCTTTTTTGCCGTCTTTGTCCTTATCGTAAAAATTTGTGTATCTGGTGATTTTGATTCTTTGAAGATTATAGATATCTTCAGGTTCGACCTGCGGCTGTAAATCCGACAGAACCTGTATTTGCTTTTTTAGCTGTTCCTTTTCAGTTTCGGATTGCTCGACCTGACGTGCTAATTGTGTTTTTTCCTGCTCTAACAGATAAAGCCGTTCATTCAACGATGGTTTTTGACCGCCGGTCTCTTCACAACCGGCTGTAATCAGAGCCCAAGAGCATAAGAGCAGCAGAGCAAGAGAAACCCAAATATCGAATTTCGAACTTCTCATTATTCCTGTCCCTTATCCCTGACTATTTCGGGCGCTTTTTGGAGGATTCGGTCGGCTAATCCATAATTAATTGCTTCTTCAGCATTGAGCCAGAGATTACGGTCACAATCCTTTTCCACTTTTTCGGGCGTTTGGCCTGTATGTCTGGACAGTATATCGTAAAGGCGCGTCCGCAGCCGAAGTATTTCCTTTGCCTCGATATCGATGTCGGTAGCAGGTCCAATTAGCTCTCCTGTGATTAGGGGCTGATGTAAAAGGATTCTGTTGTTTGACAAAAGAAACCGTTTCTCGGCCCTGCCGCCGGCCAGCAGCACCGCTGCCATACTTGCGGCCTGCCCAATACAGTAAGTAGCTACGTCACAACGCAAAAACTGCATCGTGTCATAAACGGCAAGACCCGCTGTGATTGAGCCGCCGGGGGAATTGATGTAAAAATGAATATCCTTCTTGGTGTCTTCGTTGCTCAAAAAGAGCATCTGTGCGATGATTAAGTTTGCAGTCTGGTCATCGAGCGGGCCGCCGAGAAAAACAATTCTGTCTTTCAGCAGTCTCGAATAAATATCGTATGCGCGTTCAACTCGACCACTTTTCTCAATTACTATCGGGACCAAATTTTGATTTACAGTCATTTCTATTTTCCCTTGTTAAATTAACCTATAGTAGACAAATCCGAATATCGAAATTCTCCACAGGACACCTGACGGTGGAAATACGAAATTCATCCTTCGTAGTACTACGGAGAACGGACAATCTCAAAATTCAAATGTTCAAAACTTTAAAATTGCTACTTTTTCTTTTTGTCATCCTTCTTTTTTTCTTTGTCCTCTTCGTGCAGCACCTCGTCAATCAGGCCGTATTGCCGAGCTTCCTCAGCGGCCATATACCTGTCTCTTTCAGTTTCAGCTGCGATTTTCTCGACGGGCTGACCGGTATGCCTGGCAAGAATCTCGTTTATCATAGTTTTCGCTTTGAGAATTTCGTCAGCCTGAATTTTGATGTCCGCTGCCTGGCCGGTAACACCGCCCCAGACCTGATGCAGCATAACTTTAGCATGCGGAAGAGCAAAACGTTTGCCTTTCGTCCCTGCTGCCAGTATTACGGCTGCACCGGACTGGGCCCTTCCAATACAATAGGTCGCTATCGGTGAGCCGACAAAACACATAGTGTCGTAAATGGCCATTGTGTCGTCAACACTGCCGCCCGGAGAATTGACGTACAGGCTGATTTCGCTGCCCCGCTTGAGATTGTCTAAGTACAGCATCTTCATAATGACCTCAGCGGCCCTTGCATACGAAATTTCGCCGATTAGAAACACAATCCGATTCTCCAGGAGCAAATCATCGAGACTCATCTGGCGATAGCGCTGATATTGGCCTGGCGGGCCATATTGATTGTGTGGTCCAAAATTTCTTATAAGCTCTTTTGCCGGATGTTCAATAGACATTTAGATTTCCTTATATAAAATCTCTAACTTGGTTTATTAGTTTTTTTGCGTTTTTTGGATTGTTTTTTTTCGTCACCAGCCGCTTTTATAGCTGATTTCTTTGTGGTTTTGCTGGTTTTTTTGGCTTCCTTTTTGCCCTCGATTTCCGTTATCTTTGCTGATTCGAGCAATTTAGCGATGCACTTACTTTGCCTGACCTCCAGCCGAAACTGAGCCAGTGAGCCATCGCGCACCATCTGCTCCCTCATCCTTTCCGGGCGCTGACCCTGCTGAACAGCTAATTGGGCGATATGGCCGTTAAGCTCCTCGTCGCTCACATCGATATCAAGCTTCTCAGCCACTTTATCCATTATAAAGAACGCCTTTAGCTGCTCTTTGGCCCGCTCTTCGCTGCTCGCACGCAACTGGTCCATTTGTTCGTCTATCTGCTCACGAGATAGTCCCTGTGTCATCAGATTGATGTACTGCCTTTGCAGCACCGTACTTGCCTGCTTGGCAACAATATCCAAAGGCAGGTCAAAATTGGTATTATCAAGCAAATATTGATAAATCTGCTCGGTCATCTCCGTTCGCAGCTGCGCTTCCAATCTGTGCAGCAGAGCTTCGCGGGTCTTTTCCCGCAATTCGTTTTCATCCTTGACTCCCAATCTCGCAAGGAAGTCTTTATCCAACGCAGCAGGTTTGAGCCACTTGATATCTTTGATGCTAATCCTGATGTCCACCTTTTTGCCACGATATTCTTCCTTGAAGTACGTTTTCGGGACATCGACTGTCGTTTGCTTAGTATCTCCGGCCTTTGCCCCTACCAAAAGCTCATCGAGCTTCTCGACCGGTACCGCTGCGACAAAACTGGTTGGCCTTACATATATCTCGATGTTGTCGAGCTTCTGCTCCTCCTCGACATCTTCGGCTTTTAGCATCACATCGGCAATTATCTGGTCTTCGAGCTGAACAGCACCATCCTGTCGCGGTGTCCATACGCCTGAGTATTTTCGTAATTGCTCGATTTCTCTATCAACCTGCTCATCGGCAACCTCCACTTTTTGTTTGTTTAACGGTATACCTTCGAGCTGCGGCAGGTCAAACTCCGGATGTACCTCGACCTCAAAATCGAATTTCAGCGGGCCTTCGGCCGGCATTTCTATTTTTTCTAAATCGATGTCCGGCTCGCCAAGTATGTCCAGCTCATTATCCTTGATGGCTGAGTCGGTTGCATCGGCTATCAATTTCAACTTGGTTTGTTCCGATGTTTCTTTGCCGAACCTCTTTTCCAGAAGTCGGCGTGGTGCTCTGCCCTTTCTAAAGCCCGGCACGAGGGCTTCTTCACGCAAACTTTTGTACTGCTCCTCTGTGGCGTTTATTATGGTCTCCTGCGGTATCTCTACGGAGACCTTTTTTTTGCAGGGTCCCGCTTGCTCAATTGTTACTACATTCTTTGCTGCGACCGATTGTTCTTCTGCCATTTCACTGCTCCTAACTGGTTTGTTATATCCCCTTTGTTATAATATAATAAACAAAAAAGGCATCGGAGAAACAGCTACCCTCAGCCCGCTTTTCGTGGTTTCCGGCCCATCAATTCCTGGGCCCTAAACATATCGGAGACCAACGCCAAACTATGCTATAGCCGGTAACTCACCGATACTATATCTTCGACGCAAAATACGCCTACGGCGTATAAAGCGGGCGATGAGACTTGAACTCACGACATTCACGTTGGCAACGTGACGCTCTACCACTGAGCTACGCCCGCAAAATCGTGACTCGTGGCTCGTGCCCCGGGTCTCGGTTTTTCGATTTTCCAATTATAGAGTTTAATATCGGCTATGCAAGGAGCTTTTTTCGTTAAATTTTCGTATTT
>CAZOQJ010000176.1:0-4225 GCA_964581905.1 uncultured Pirellulales bacterium | reverse complement strand
GCCACAGAGGTCATCCGCCTTCGCCGAGGCTTCGTCGGACAGGCAGAGGTCACAGGGTAAACTGCCGGAGGCCGCCCCAGTTAGATGATAAACGGCACATCTCACGGGGCAGGCAACAAGGAAACATACAGTAAGTATGCAACAGGCATACGAATAAAACAATCCTCACTGGAGGCAGCACAAACAGGCCAAAAAACAAAATCGGGGAAAGTTGGAGCACCATTTAGTACACTCAACCGAGATCATCAGTTACTAGTAAACCACCGATATTCATTTTCCTCATCATCGTAGCTATAATGTTTATCTCTGTATTGTTCCATAGCTGCATCGTATTGGGCTAGAATGAAAACGGCATCACTATTAGAAGGCAGAGTTTCATCATCTAACAATTCCAAGAATTTTATAGTAGGATCAGCAGCGAGTAATTTTTTTAAACGCTCCAGTACTTTATTTATCATTCCTACCTTTAGTTTATTCAAAAGGTTGTCGGCTTTCTTCTTGGATAATTCTTTCGTTTCATCCAAAAGAGTTTTAAGCATAGGCCATAGCATTTCAAACTCTGCAACTTGGGCATTCGTAGGTTTTTTATTAGCCATTTTATTACCTTTCTGAAAGTATCTTAGGGGATACTGTTCTTATATCAATTTCCTTGCCATTAACGACCTAATACTAGTAACCACGATAAAATTTGATGTTATCTGAACGCAGATTTTCCATACAATTAAGACATTGCTCCAAAATTACATTTGTTATCTATTAGACAGGATGGAATGGGATGGATCAGGGGCATAAACTCTAGATAACTTCCCTTTGATTACCCACACCCAATCACGATCGTCGTTTTTCTTTGTATTCTCGTGACGGAATTTATCTAAACATGCTACATATTGGGATAAAATCATTACAACATCACTATTAGATGGTATTGCCTCATCACCAAATTCCTCAAAGTCAGGGAATGGTTTATTTTCTTTGTCCAAGATTTCATTTGATATTCTCAGTACTGTATTGACTAGTTGAAGCTTGAAGACGTTAAGTACATTATCTGGCTTCTTTTTAGAAAGTTCTACAAACTCATCTAAAATCTTGTCTATTTGAACCATAAGTTTGATAAACTTATCTATTTCAGCTTTGCTCTTCATTAAAATATCCTTAAAAAATATCCAATTCTATAACCTTTCAAATATACTAAACAGGGCATGCCCTGCTAAACTCAATATACTTTGCTTTAATAACCTCAATTGGCAGCCTTTGTTTGCTTTCATAAACATTCACCATTAGTTCTATCTCTTGATCAGTTAAAGCTATAATACATCGTCTCTGGCCAGACCAAAGATCAATAGTGTTTTTGAACATTGCTTTTGAAAGTGGGTTACGAGTTACAAGAATCCCGAATTTACCAAAATCATTTGCCATGTATCTGTTAAGCTGGGCTATATTTTCCCTCTCGATTGTTCGCACATTTTTAAGCTCAAAAACCAGTTGTTTATTGCCATACTTTTCATGAATATCTTGTAGAAATTTTTCAGAACGGGTATTGTAAAAAATTAAATCCCTAATTTGTACGCCAGATACTGTTCTAACCTGTTCTGCTGCAAAATCCAAATGAGGATACAGCAAAGATGAAAGCAGTTGACAAATGTAGTCTTCATATTTCTTATCAGCACTATCAGTTTTGCCGGTTGGTAATTTTTCTATCGACGAAAACTTACGCTTAGCAGAGATTATTGGGATTGGTTTGAAAAGTGGATCATTATGACAATCACTTTGCGTCTTCTCTTTTTGCTTTATATAAACCTGAACAACTCCATAATTATGTCTATTGAAATTAAGGATTTCGATTTTGCTTAGTTTTTCTTTTCCTCCTGTAACCTTTTCTACAAAGTAATCTTTTATGTAATTGTCACAACTAATCCACGGCACCCATCTTAACCATCTTTTGGGTACTAAAAGAACTGGCCTTTTGTCTTGTGGATTACGTGGCAGTTTAACGCCTTCCCTTTTAAAAACATTCTTTTTTTCGTCGTAAATATTATCCAAAGTAATATCAAATGTAGGGATTCCGAGTTTTTTGCATTGGTCAATAGTGTAATCAATGATCCATGACTTAAGATAGGTGCAAGTGATATCGCTAATTCTATCTTTTGATATTTGGTCTACGTATAGTTGTATCTCCTCAAAATGAGTGAAGCCGTTTTTCGTAATTTGTAGAATTAGGCTGAAAAGCGAAAGAATCTCGTTGGCGGTTTCTGTGCCAATTCTGTGTCCGTGGCGGGTTCCGGAAAAACCCAAGCCTACCTCGTTACACTCTGAAGCTTTAATGAGAATTTCTCTCGCAGTTTTTTCTTTACCTTTTTTGACTAAAAAACCTAGATAGTTGAAAGAATTGACCAACATAGCATGAAGGCTTGTATCTACCATCGAAGGCGATCGCCAAAGCAGAAAAGGATCGAGGTAGAACGGAATGTCTTCATCCAAAAATGGAATCGCAAAATCCGCATCTTCTTGACAAATGGGTATATCAAAGCAATCTGTTAGTCTCGGTCTAATAAGTACCATCTGGACGTCCTAAAATTTTGATTTTGAATTGACTCTCAATTTTACCTTAAATCAGTCCATTTACAACTGAAATCTCATCCTGAGTAGATAATCATATCATAGGTGAAACTAAGTGAAACCCCGTCATCAAGATGACGAGGCTAAACGAACCCCCGAAACAGGCCCGCCTTAGGCGGGTAAATTTCGGGGCTAAATAAACCCTCGGCATGACGAGAGATGACGGAGGACAGACGACAGAGGACAGATTTGAAATTCGAATATCTAAATCCTACCCGGCTTCGCCTTTGGCTACGCCGAGGCGAGAATTCGAAATAAATCCCAAATTCTAATGTTCGAATGTCAGAAACAAAACCCGCCGGATAAATCCTTCGACGGTGCTCCCCGCTTCGTTGTTCAACTACGCAGGGCAAGCAGGACAGGCAAATGAATTTTTGATTTTCGATGGTTCGACTCCTTCGATTGAACTCGGGACAGGTTTGCTCACCACAGGTTTGCGATATAGAAAGCTTGACATTATCTATTTTGAGACTAAAATAGCGTACTATGGATAAAAAGGGCAGATATATTTATGACTGGCCGAGGCCGATGGTCTCCGTCGATATCGCTGTATTTACTTTTTCGCAGGATGCGGCCAGACTGCTGCTTATCAAGCGAGGAAATGAACCATTCAAAGGCAGATGGGCTTTGCCGGGCGGATTTGTGGATATGGATGAGGAGCTGGAAGATTCGGCAGCACGAGAATTAGCAGAGGAAACAGGATTAGAAGGCGTATCGCTGCAGCAATTGCATACCTTCGGCAACGTGGGCCGTGACCCGAGGGGCAGGCAGATTACAATAGTATTTACGGGTATAGCAACCGAGGGGCAGGACAAAATAAAGGCCGGCGACGATGCGGCAGAAGCTAAGTGGTTCGATATAGAAAAACTGCCGGAAGATTTGGCATTCGACCATGATAAAATAACCAAATTTGCTATCAAAAAGCTGAAAGGATAATTTAAGACTTTTGGCCGGAGTATTTTAAAATATTTGTTTACTTAGCTTTGTCTCTTGTTTCAATAATAGGTTTGGTGAAGAGTATTCCGTTATTTCACGACGGCTTACTCCTGATAAAAGACGATAGAATTTGCATTATGGTCCCGGAACAAGGACCTAAGGAGAAAAACACGTGAGTACAGGTACAGTAAAATGGTTCAACGAAAAGAAGGGATACGGTTTTATCGTCCCCGATGATGGCGGTGACGATTTATTCGTCCATCACTCGGAAGTCCAAGGCGGGACATCACTCACTCAAGACCAGAAGGTCGAATACGAGATTGGCAAAGGCGAAAAAGACCGTCCTTGTGCGGTCAAAGTACGGCCTTGCTGAAGCTGAACATCGTATCGTGAAAACGACGAATTTCCTTTTTTCACCTAAGTGAGCGATGTGAAAACCGGGACATCAGTTAACAGGCAGTAAGACCATTGTGTCATTGCCCGCTAAGGTCAGCTTCCTCCCTGCGGTTGAAAGTTGAGCAAGTATTGACACCATTATTGTTTGTTGGTTGACGAGCAGGAAGGGTACATAAGCGTATAACCTACATGGTTTTGAAGGTGAGATAATATATGAGCTTTAAAAAGATACCAACACTGCGAATAGGTGATTTGGAAGCTAATATACCAATTATTC
>CAZOQJ010000175.1:0-4234 GCA_964581905.1 uncultured Pirellulales bacterium | reverse complement strand
GCATCGATATCATCTTTTGCCGGTACAGACAGCAATACTTTATCCGCACCTGCCTTGAGGTGGTCCCCGTAGCCGCCTTTGGGTGATTCCTTGGAGCGGAAGATACCGGTTGATTCAACAACAATCTTCACCCCCATATCCTTCCAGGGCAGCTCTGCCGGATTCTTAACAGCCAAAACCTTTATTTCTTTGCCGTTAACGACCAGCTTGCCATCTCCAGCTTCGACCGTTCCAGCCCATTTGCCCATCACCGTATCGTATTTGAACAAGTGTGCGAGACTTTTGGCGTCTGAAAGGTCGTTGACAGCCACAAGGTCCAGTTCGCCTTTTCTTTGCATAATTATTCTTGTTATTGCTCTTCCGATTCTGCCGAACCCATTTATTGCAACCTTTGTTGCCATTTGTTAATCTCCTAATTTACAATGTCTTAAATACGGTTTTTTGATTTTTAACGTCTTTTACGATGACGAACAAGGTACTTTATTTGTTACTTTTCTATTTTGCAAGAGTTTTTTTTCTGTTTAGTGTAACATATCAGGTTCTGGCGCAATTATACCTGTGGTGATGGTTGATGCTATGGCAAAAATTTCTGAGGATATAGACAACAATGGCCTGATCCAGAAGGCATGCACGGACGCTGACGCCTTAGGCCGGCTTTACGAGCTATATTACGAGCGGATTTTCCGATTTTGTGTTTATCGGCTCTTTAACAAAGAAATTGCCGAAGATGTAACTTCCACGATTTTTCTCGAAGTAGCCCGCAGAATTCGGAAGTTTACAGGTCGAACTGAGTCAAATTTTAGAAACTGGCTCTATGCCGTAGCAGCCAACCAGGCAAACGCTTATATAAGAAAAACGTCGCGGCGTAAACAGCTTCTCGAAAAAGCAGCTTCGTCAATAAAAAGTTCCGGCAGTGCCAACGATTCAAGCGACCTGGATTGGCCGACTCTTTATCTGGCCATATTGAAGCTAAAGCCAGAGCACCAAACCATCATTACACTGCGATTTTTTGAAAACATGGAGATTGAACAGATAGGTCAAATTCTAAATGTCAGGCCTGCAACCGTGCGGGTAATGTTGCACAGGATTCTCAACAGATTGCAGACCGTTTTCAACGGAGATGTATAAAATGTTCAAAAACGAATCCGGTTTTGAAAAAATAATAAATCGGCTGAATATCGACACTAAACCGAGTCCCGCACATCGCGAAAACTTGCGCCGGCAAATGCTTTCTGCTTTCAATGAAACAAACATAGGCCCCTGGCAAAAATTCGGGAGAACAATTATGAAAAGCCCAATTGCAAAACTTGCCGCTGCTGCAGTGATAATTGTCGGCTTAACTCTATCAGTAAATCTTTTCACCAAATCAATCCTAACAACATCACCAATAATCCCAACAGCATCTGCGGCAGAGGTGCTGGCCGAAGCGGCGCAAGCTGTGTGCAACTTGCGCTCCGTACATATCAAGGCGCGGATGCGTACAGACCCGTATGACAACTTTGCGTCAATTAATCTGGATAGGAGATTGGTGTCGCTCGAGCTGTGGAAGCAGGTAGACGATAACAATGTCACTAGATGGCGGTATGAAAAGCCAGGACGAGTTATGGTTACCGAAGGGGAGGATTGGGATAATTCAGTGCTTCTTATAAGAGATGAACACGCTTGCAAATGGAAGGGTCCTGGCGGGTCGGTCGGCGACTTGAAACGCCTGCTCGACGTGGATAAAGTGCTCGATAGCGAGATTCAGCGTGCCGAAGACCGGAGCTCCAGGTTTACTCTTACTAACGAGAAAGGGTTCTTTGGAAGGAACAAGCTGGTCCTTACCATCGACGCAAATGCGCAGGGTGACTTTACCAACGACTGGTGTAAGAACAAGTACATTATCAATTCAGATAATCGCAGGATATATACTTTTGACCCCAAGACCAAGCTGCTTGAGAGGCTTAAGATTTATATCTATCCGAGCGAAAAGCAGAAGGTTCTGGCTTTTGAGATTAGACAGATTGAGTACAATATTGATATAGACCCAAAGCTGTTTACACTTAAGGTTCCCAAGGACGCTATCTGGTACGAGGAGCCAAAAGACCTCGGAGAGAAGTACCAGCAGATGGGGTCAAAAGAGGTCGCACAGGCGTTTTTTGAAGCATTCGCAAATAAAAATTGGGATGAGGTTGTGAAATTCTGGACTGTTTCGGCCGTAAGCGAAGATACCAAACGGTACTACGGCGAATTGGAAATCATCCGTATTGGAGAACCGTTCAAGTCAGGCCTTTACCCCGGCTGGTTCGTGCCGTACGAAATAAGGTTGAAGAACGGCACTATTCAAAAACATAACTTGGCTGTCCGCAATGACAACCCTGCAAAACGATATGTCGTTGACGGCGGATTCTGACACTTCGATATGACTGTGTTAAAAGGCCGGGCTTTTTTATTCGTTTAACAAGCTGACTCGACACTTGTGATTTTAAGTTGAAGCACTTTTCTTGTCTCGCTGGTAATTTTAACCTGCTCGCTTATTCGAATCGGCCAGAGCCAGATTATCTTTTCACTATCAGCAACAATAAGCATGTTCTTGCGTGTTTCCTGCGGCACTTTTGCAGCGGTCAGGAATTTGCCAACTTTTTTCTCTTGAGCCAGCCCCAACGGACAAAACCTGTCGCCTGCCCTGCGAAAACGAACCACCAACGGCAGTTTCACCTTATCCAGGTCAAAGCACTCAACAAGATGAATTCTCGATTCTCGATACCCGATACTCGAATCCGTGCCCCGAGCACGCCGTGTCGCGGACATGTCGCGACAAGCATCAAGTATGGTGGTTTCTATCAGATAACATCCGAATTTCGTTTTTCCCGGAATATTCAATTCGACAGTCTTGCTTATCTGCTCGTCAACAGCAGCTCTCTCTCTAATCTGAGCAAAAATCAAACTCTCGTATTCGCGTTGAACCACAAACCCATTTGGCAGTTCAACTTTTTTGCTGCTGATATTCCTTTCTGCTAATTGTAGTATTCTTTCATAGTGACGATGTGTTAAGTCTCTCTCGCCGCTGCCTAATTGAATCAGAGCCCGCCGGACAAGCTCAACCTTTACCGGTTGTGACTGGGTCAAAAAACTTTTCAAATCCAATGTGACTGTCTCGCCACCAACTTCAGCTATCTTAGGCCACACTTTTTCTGCCTCGCTGCAAACCAGATTGTAAAACCGTTGAGCTGAATCTGACAAATCAAACAACTGCTCGACGACAGAGCTGCTGCACTGCTGTTGTAACTCCGGGATTAGCCGATGCCGGATAAAGTTTCGCCTGTACGAGCAATCAACATTCGTATAGTCATCCCGCCATTTTAGATTTCGCTTTTTCAAATACTCAGTAATCTCATCGCGCCCGACGCACAACAGGGGTCTTACAAAACTGATATTGTTGTCAAAGACGCGTCTTGGCCAGATTCCTCCCAGGCCGCGAAAGGCGGTTCCGCGGCTGAGCCGCTGCAAAATGGTCTCAGCGTTATCGTTTTTCTGATGTGCCGTACCTATGGCATCGCAGTTATTGGCCTTTGCAATATCAAGCAGATTTTCAATTCGCAGCTTGCGGGCCGCTGTCTCAATCGACAGTTTATTACTGCGTGCAAACTCCCGTACGTCCACTCGTCTTGTTATTACGGCCAACTTTAGCTTCGCCGCTTCTGCAATAACAAAAACCTCATCCAAATCCGCCTCAGCCCCCCTTAACTGATGGTTTATATGAGCACAGATAAGCTCTGCACTTAACACATTCTCGGCCTTCAACGCACATATTGCATATAAAAGTGCTATTGAGTCAGCCCCGCCGGAAACAGCCAACAAAACTCTGCCCCTTCGACTTGGTTCGACTTCGCTCACCATAGGTCGCTCAGGGCAGGCCGACTGGTCAAAAAGTGCATTTACCTTTATAAAATCAGCTACTTTGTTCTCAAACCGGGTCAACATTGTCTAACTTTATACAGTGCAAGTTCTGTGTCTGGAAAAGAAAAAAAATGGGCCTGATATCTGGACAGGCCCAAAACTTCATTGGAAGAAACTTTCAAACTCTTATCAATCTAATTTACCGCCTTCTTTACTCTCAGTCAGCTCTTTAATTCGCTCCTCCGTCCATATCTTCCATTCCTTATGCTCGCCCTCTTTTTTGATTGCTTTGACGGCCTGCTGATAAAGCTCCAGTGCCTCTGCTCTGCGATGGAGCTGCTGGTCTAAGATATAG
>CAZOQJ010000174.1:0-4282 GCA_964581905.1 uncultured Pirellulales bacterium | reverse complement strand
CGCCTCGGAAACCTCGGCCCCAGCCCATACCCATACCACGTCCGCCAACAGGATTTGCATAACCTGGCACTGGGAAACCAGCACAAAAACCCGCAGCCCTACCTGTCATTGGTCCCATGCCTCCAGGACCTGTTCCATCGCCACCTGGCATAATAATTCTCCTTTCAAAAAAAATGTTAACTTCTTGTCATTTTTGTTCCACATTTAGGACAGCTTATCGCGTTACAAGGCTGTCCGACAACATGAGCAGCCGCTGTTCCGCATTTCGGACACACACAACTTCCGCCCGGCCCTGCGGCAAATGGTCCACCCATTCTGCCTCTACCTTGGCCCTGGCCTCGTCCCATACCCCGGCCTGTGCCAGGCCCTTGGCCGCCAGGACCTGTACCGTCACCTCTTGGCATAATATCCATCCTTTCTGCAATTAAATGCTAATTTGAATCTACCACCTAAACCCGAATCTGCCGCGGCCGCGACCACGACCCCAGCCTCTGCCTCGACCGAAACCTCGGCCAAAACCAAAGCCTCTGCCAAAACCAAAACCTCCGCGGAGCCACGTATTGCCCCAGCCGCCATAAGGCATTCCATAACCGGCACCATAGCCGTACAAACCTGTACCATAGGCCCCGAATGCTGGCACGCCGGGACCGTAAAAACCGGCTTTACCAGCAACAGGGTTCATATACCCCTGCACTGGATACCCCGCACAAAAACCAGCGGCTCTTCCAGTCATCGGCCCCATACCGGCTGGACCTGTCCCATCTCCAAATGGCATATTAATCACCTTCTTTCCAGTATTTTCAAAATTTCCATTTATTTGACCAAAGGGCACACTCTCTAACCCTGCAAAACCTTTTACCTCGTCTGGATTTTTTTCTGAACTTGTCAAAACGCAAAACCCAAGACCTCGCCCGGTCATCGGACCTTGACCTAACGGTCCTGTACCATCAAATCCTGGCATCTATTTGGCCTCCTGAACTAAAATCAACCGCGTTTCTATAAGCTTGGCTCCTCCTCAAAATCATCTCACCAACTTCACAGCCCAAGTCCTTAGCGATTACAGGGCATTTGGCCTTTAATACGAAGAATATGTCCTTATTTACGTCGCTGAGAGTTTCGTAGTTGCCCTGTCCCTTCGCTATAATTAAGTCAGCATTCTCAAAACGATTCCTAAAATCTTGCGAACAACTTTCTAAAATAGTACCGGGTGCATCTGAGCCGTTATCAATTACTTTTACTATTTCAGTTAGCCCTGTAAATTCGGCATCTTCCATCGTCGCATCATTGATAACAGGCTTGCCCTTGACGACCAAAGTAATCTTCTCAGCAGGTAACTGCTCGATTAACAATCGGTCAAAAACAACTTCGCCGGCATTATCCGCCAAATAGAGCATTTTCTCTGCTCGGTTTACCACATTTCTAAATTCTTCTATCTGCCGATTGTCGAAATCCGCTGTCAACGAATCATTAATTATCTCCTCAATTTCAGATTCCTTTATTGATGTTTTAACACCCAAATCAATAATGTTCCCCGCAATAGCCAGCCGGACAGCTGTTTCCAGGGGATTTTCAGATGTCCTAACGCCTTCCTTTAATTCATCGCATATTCTCAAAGCCAGGCGGTTATATCGCTGCTTCAATTCGCGATACGGGTCATCATCACCAACCAGCTCCCGAATCAATCGGTGTATCTGCTGCCCAATTGCCGGAGGGCTCTGGCTCATATCCAAATCAGCCGCCAAACGAAGAACCTCTCGTACGACCTTTTCATGAATTTGCTCATCGTCTGTCGCTAATCTGGCTGCATCAAGTGCCTGCCGAACAAAACAAGCAATACAATCCAAATAAATCTGCATAACTTTACTTACCTAACTGAAAACCAAAATTCTAAATCCAATGTCCTCCAACATTGGCCGCTTCTATTATTCTCGTTCCAGACAGCACAAAAACTCTCCGTCCCATAGGTTGAAAATTCACTTGAAATTTCTTCGTCTTCACTTTTATCTCATATAAAATATTTGGGCCAGCATTCAATCGCATTGTTTCTAACAGCTTGTTTAACCCAATAGCAGCTTCAGTCCCATTAAGACCATTCCAACTCCGAGTAGTTGCCTTAAAATCTCTTTTGACATTCTGATACCTAAGTAGGCGCCGAGGTAACTAAAGCCAACGAAAAACAGCATCGTTATCAAACCCACCTTGAGATTTACATATCCTTGCTGGTAGTATGTAAATGCCGCTAATAAACTAATCGGAGCGGCAACGACAAAAAGGGTAGTTCCCTGTGCGAGCTTCTGTGGAAAATGTAAAACATGGAGTAATGAAAATATTATTATCGCACCGCCTCCTACCCCAATTGTTCCCATGATTAGGCCTGCAACGCAACCAATAAACGCAGCTAAAACTATTTCCATACCGAAACCTTTCGAGTTGCCTATTCGTGAATTTGTTTATCATCGTCACTAACCAGTTTTGTTGAATCAACTGCCTGACGAACAAAACAGGGAATACAATCCAAATAAATCTGCATAATTCTACTTACCTAACTGAAAACCAAAATTCTAAATCCAATGTCCTTCAACATTGGCCTGGCCTACCTCTTTTAATTTCCCTGCTTTGAATAAATCTATTGCCTCCTGGACAGTTTGTCTCTCAGCAAGAAAAATCTTTACTTTCGCGGCATTTAGCGTCTTAAAAGCATTAGGGCCCACGTTACCGGTTATCACCGCCTCGACACCGAGATTGGCAATATTTTGTCCAGTTTGAATACCCGCTCCTTGAACAGCATTTAAATTCAACTCATTATCATGTACTTCGAAATCATCAGTTTCACTGTCAACTACGAGCAGGAATTTTGCCCGTCCAAATCTGAGGTCAACTTCACTCGAAAGTTCTTTATCCTGTGATGTTATTGCTATTTTCATTCTATTTTTCCTTTCCCTTCTCTGCTTAGACTCCGTCCCCCTTGGTTACATGAAACCTTTTTGAACAGCTCTGTCAGTTTATTTTTTAGCGTCGTCCACCTCGCCATCGACACCCTCGCCGCCAACGTCCAAAGCCTCTTCGCGCACCAGGCCAGTAACCCGGCATAGTAAACTGCGGTTGTACCAATTGGCCGGTCAAATATGCTTGTAACACATTGTCAACCTCGCCAGTTACGTATGGCAGCACCTGAATTCCTGATGCTGTAACCATGTTTGCAAGTGCTTGTGAAATCGCACCACATATCAGCACATCAACTCCAAGGTTTTTTAGATTGCCTGTCCGCTGCGGCAATAATTGACTCTCTAATGCAACCTCAAACTGATTAACCACTTTGGCGTTTTCTATATCCACCAGCAATAGCTTATGGGCGAAGTCAAATACGCTCGAAACAAAACCATTCCATATTGGTACCGCTATCTTCATTGCATTAAACCTCAGAAATAATCTAGTGCAAGCGATATGCCAGAAAAACTATTAATTAGACAAAATAAGCGTAAGGCTTTTTATGATAAAGGATTACAAAAGTGAGGTACATTAAATGCTTAGGAGAAAAACTCAAATATAGTTGCAATTTGCAGCTCAGAGTTGTGGCAGTAATTGCAACATGCGACCATTGTCTTGCCGGCTCACTATTTAGAACTGGGCACAACAATCACTTACCCAGTATACATTTCGGGCTTGGCATTGTATGCTTTCATCTTACGAAACAGCGTGCTTTTGTTGATACCCAGTTCTTTAGCTGCCGCTGTTTTGTTACCATTATTTCGTCGAAGAGCCTGGGTTATCAGGAAAATCTCCATTTGCTTAATAGTCGCAGGCTCGCGTACCTGTGTTTTGTCAAGTTTAGAGCTTGGGCGAATAGATGTGGGCAGGTGTTTGGCCTCTATTATCTCACCCTCACACAAAACAAAGCAATGCTCAATAATATTCTCAAGCTCACGTACATTGCCAGGATAGTCATACGCTAGAAGGGACGCTGTTACTTCGTTGGTTACACAGCAGATATTCTTGCTATGCAGGCTGTTAAATCGGCTGATAAAATGGTCTACTAATAGCGGGATATCTTCTTTCCTGTCTCGCAATGGGGGCAATTCCAGTTTCATTACATAAATTCTATAATATAGATCATCTCGGAATTTATTCTCTTTGACAAGCTGGTCGAGTTTTTTGTTGGTCGCTGTAATAATACGCACGTCAGCTTTAACTGAAGAAACACCACCTACCGGCTCATAAGTCTTTTCTTGCAAAACACGCAGCAGTTTAACCTGAACAGCAGGGGAAACGTCGCCAATCTCAT
>CAZOQJ010000173.1:0-4287 GCA_964581905.1 uncultured Pirellulales bacterium | reverse complement strand
GAGGAAATATTGAACAGCGGGCAGGCAGTTATGACGTCGGCTGTCGGCAGCGGCACCGATAAGCTGATTCATGAGACGAGAGAACTAAGAGATTCCGAAGAGTTCGACCAAAGCTCAATAGCTGCAAGAGGCACTCTTCTCGCCCCGGAGCTTAGTATTTCCGGTAAAATTTTCCAGAGAAATATCCGCTATGACAAGAAGCGCCAGCAGGTCGAGTATTACTTCCAGCTAAAACTTAGCGATGCAAAAACAGGGCTGAGATTCTGGCAAAAGGAAATTATTGTCGGCAAAAGAGGCAGCAGTAAGTCCGTTGCCTGGTAAAAAAAATTGAACTACTTTTTAAGGGGGCCAGAAAATGAAAAGGGCTTATATTATATGCGCGATTGGTCTTTTGGTCTGTGCAAATCTATATGCAGCAGATGCAAATGATGTTGTTGTGCGAGAGGTCGTCGGCCAGGGCAGCAGTAGAGATGCAGCGATAAGAAATGCTCTGTACACAGCTGTCAGCCAGGTACGAGGTGTTGAGGTCGGTTCAGGGACATACGATTTTGGTTTTTCCGAAGCCGGTATCGATATCGACAGCGGACAGGCCAATAAAAAGGTTACGTTCGACTCGGTATCAGTTGCAACAACCGGCACCGCTTATGCAACCAGAACTACCGGCTCGGTCAAAACCTACGACATACTCGAAGAGAAAAAAATCGACGAAAACACCTATCAGGTAAAGCTTAAAGTGACAGTCCATGATTATGCTCCCCGTGATGACGCCGCGAGGATGAAAGTCGCAATAATGCCTGTCAGAGGAATGAAAGAAAGTTATCCGTTCCTGAATACGACAGTGCCGGCAAAAGTGTTATCAGCACTGCTTACACAAAAACTCGCCGTCGGACTGACACAAACCAATAAGTTTGCCATTCTTGACAGAGAAAGTCTGGCTGAGTTTGCCAGAGAAAAACGAATACTATTTTCAGAGGAAGCCCCGCTTGCAGAAACAGCAAAATTAGCAGAAGTATTGGGTGCAGACTACCTGCTTGTAGGCAGCATCTCCGAGGGAAAACTCGAGAAAAAAGAGAAATACCTGAAGGCGGCTGATTATACCGTCACAGAATACAAGGCCAGATTCGCCTTTAATTACCGGCTTATCTCGGCTTTTACCAGACAGATAATCCTGGCTGAGACGGTAGAAAAATATCTTGAGAATGAACAGATAAGAGAAATTGCCGATGAGCAGAACCCGGCAGAATGGGACGCCGGACAGATTCGTGACGGCATTCTTACTCTCATCGCCAACGACGTGGTGGGGAAAATTATTGCCACGATTTATACAATACGAATTGCAACAATACAACAAGACGGCACGGTCGTGATAAACCAGGGCGGCGACAGGATTTCCAAGGGCATGCTGCTGGATGTTTTTGCCGAGGGTGAGGAAATCTTCGACCACGATACTAAAGAGTCACTCGGAAAAGTCGAAAACCTTGTAGCAACTGTGAAAGTCAATAAAGTGGCACAGAAAATGTCATTTGCGAAAGTCATTAAAGGAGATGCATTAAAGATTTCAAAAGGGCTCATCTGCCGAATCAAAGGAGTTAAAAAAGTTGAAGATGTCGGGATGAAACCGGATGTAACCAGAACCAAAAGTGGAGGAGTTAGGCTGCCGTTTGATAAATAGGTACTTGATGCCCAATGCTTGGTTCTCGATGCCTGATATTACAATTTAGGGTTGGTTGGCTTCAATCTCAGGCAATCGGTCAAGGACGTTCTTTTGGTAATCTTCTTTTGCGATTTTCAGATTTGCAACATTAGGATATCTCGTCTGAGCTCTTGACCTCAGATATAAAATTCGATTTTCAGGAGAAGGGTGCGAGGAGAGGAATTCAACCGGCTTGAACTGGTCCTGCTGCTGGAGCATCTGCATAAGCTCAACAGCACCAGAAGGGTTGTAACCGGCTTGAACCATATAGTCCATACCATATAAATCGGCTTCCCTCTCATTTTCCCTGCTGTATTTAAGGCCAATAAGCTGCCAAGTGAGCTGCGTCAGCCGATAAGCTGCTTCCGAATTAGGCATCGCGCCGGAAACACCAAGGCCCTGAACTAACATAGACATCCCAATCTGCTGGCTCATAGCGGCGGCGCTGTGGCGTGCTACGACGTGCACGGTTTCGTGTCCCAACAGGGCCGCGAGCTGCGCTTCAGTAGTTATTTTCTCAAGCATTCCCTTTGTTACAAAGATATAACCTCCCGGCAAAGCCATAGCGTTTACCATACTGTGATTAACGACTGTGAAATGGTATTGCCAATTAGACCTGTGGCTGATGCGAACGATTCTCTGGCCTACGGTATCAACGTAGTTTTGCAAAGCTTCATCTCTGATTCGGCCCCCAAGTTGTTTTTCAACCTCAGGAGCGTATTCACGGCCGATTTGAACATCCTGGTCTTCGGAAATGAACATAAGCTGTTCTTCACCGGTAATGGGATTAGTTGCGCAACCGGCTGCGAAACAAAAGGCAAAACTCAATACCAGAAATTTCAACTTCTTAACCATATCAAGCATAATTATGCCCCAAAATGCAAAATTTCTTGTTTGAAAATCTTATAATTATTTATTATATTTATTGTTTTATCTTATATAGCAGCAAAAACCATGGATGAGCAAAAATTTTGTAAGCAGTGTAACCATATTAGCGATTGCCAAAGGACTTACCAGCAATTGGGGTATAGCAAAGACCCCTCAGTGGCAATAAAGGTTATTACTGCATTTTTGCTACCTTTATTGGTTTTCATCGGCTGTTTAGCGGTTTTTGAGCAAATCTTTGACAATACACCCCTTAGTTTTCTATCTGCTATATCGGTAACTCTCGGTCTGATATTGATTATAAAAGCAATATATCATTGCTGTGAAAACAGGGCTTCAGAAGCGTCGCCGTGCCGGCGACGGCTAAACGAAGAACCCCCGACCACAGGGCTAAACAACTAAGTAAATATGGAAATTGATACCAAAGGCAGATTGACTTTTAGCGGCGGGACACATCCTCCGGAAAAGAAAGAGCTGACCTGTGATAGCGAAATAAAGAAGGGTCCGGCAGTTAAACAGGTAGCAGTGATGCTCAGCCAACATCTTGGAGCAGTATGCCGGCCTTTGGTTGAAAAAAATGAGCAGGTCCAGACGGGTCAAAAAATCGGCGATAGTGATGCGTTTGTCTCAGCACCGGTTCATTCGCCTATAAACGGTAAGATAAAAGCAATCGGCCTGCAAACACACGCAGTCCTGGGACGCAGCCAAGCTATAATTATAGAAGCAGAGCCGGAAAATAATCCACCCAAGCAGCTAAACGCCGACAAATTTACCGATGATTTCGACGAAAACCAATATTCGGCGGAACAGATATGTGATGCAGTTCAAGAGGCGGGCATCGTCGGTATGGGTGGGGCCGGTTTTCCGACAAGGGTAAAGATAGAACCAAATCCACGCCTGCCCAAAGAGATATTAATCATCAACGGGTGCGAGTGCGAGCCGTATATCACCTGCGATTACCGAATTATGCTCGAGTGGACAAACCAAATTATCGCGGGCATCAAACTCGCCCGAAAAGCATCCGGCTGTTCAAAAACCATTATCAGCATCGAAGATAATAAGCCAAAAGCGATAGAGGTTATGAGCGCAGCGATACAGAAATGTAAAAACGGCAATGATATCAAGGTAGCTGCAGTCAAAACAAAATATCCACAAGGCGGTGAGAGACAGCTAATAAAATCGCTGCTCAATAAAAATGTGCCCACGGGCGGTATTCCACCGATGATTGGCGTGGTTGTGCTTAATGTTGCGACTTCCGCGGCGATAGCCGAGGCGGTCGTTTGTAAACAGCCGTTGACCCACAGGGTCGTAACAGTTACCGGAGAAGCAATCGCCAAGCCCGGCAATTACTACGTTCCGATAGGGACATCGGTCGAAGAACTAATAGAGTTCTGTGGAGGAGTAACCGAAAAAAGCGCAAAGGTTATTGTCGGCGGACCAATGATGGGAATAGCAATTGCCGATTTGACAATGCCAATCAATAAAACCACCGGCGCAATAACAGTATTGACGAGAAAACAAATCGGCAGGGCCAAATACAAAAAACGCCAGACCGCCTGCATCCGTTGCGGCAGATGCCTGGAAGTATGCCCTGAACACCTGATGCCGACGAAAATCGCCCATGCTGTAAAAAATAATCTTCTCGATGTAGCACAAAGCTATTATATCAGTGCCTGCACCGAATGCGGCTGCTGCAGTTACGTATGCCC
>CAZOQJ010000172.1:0-4306 GCA_964581905.1 uncultured Pirellulales bacterium | reverse complement strand
CCTCCAGCGGAGCAATTCCAAACGGCTCCGATACCGAGGGCATCACATATAAATCAGCCGCTCTATAAATCCTGCGAACATCATCGCCGTGCAAAAAGCCGGTGAACAGGACCTTGTGCCCTATGCCAAGCTCCGCTGCCATCTCAATCGCCCGGCGCATCAAATCACCGGAGCCAGCCATAACAAACTTAACATTATCCATTACTTCAAGGACCTTTTTGGCTGCCTGCAGGAAATATTCAGGTCCTTTCTGCATTGTAATTCGGCCTAAAAATAAGACAATTTTCTCATCTTTGTTGATACCTGTTTCCGTCAAAGGCCAATGGCTATTGAAGTCAACGCCGTTATGCACAACCTCAACTTTATCACCGCTGATGCCGTACCGGCTGATTATAATGCTGCGGGTGTAATAGCTAACAGCGATTACTTTATCAGCCTGCTCCATACCCTGCCGCTCGATGTCATAAACCATCTGATGGACATGCTCACCACTGCGGTCAAATTCTGTCGAATGTACGTGTACAATCAGGGGTTTTCCGCTCACCCGGGCTACCGCAATTCCTGCCGGGTACGTCATCCAGTCATGCGCGTGAACAATATCAAACTGCTCGTCCCTGGCTAATCCAGCAGAAATGGCAGCATAACGACAGACCTCAGTGTACATATCGCCACTATAGTGCATGCCGCCAAAAAGCTGACCGGCTGAACTAACACCGCCAGCATGGATTTGCTGTTTTTGCCTTAAACTCTCTTCAATCTGCTGCTGATATGCATCAGGGTTTGAGTATGGTTGCAGCGATGATGCGATTGTATGGAATTTTACATTTTTTAGCTCACCAAATTTGAAGGATGCCTGAGATATCTGAGAGTCAGGCGTAAGCAGCTTCACATGGGTAGCATACCTGTAGTCAACCATTTTTGGCAAAATAAAAGTTATGTTTAATCCGAGCTGGTCTAATGCCTTGGTAAGTCCGTAGCAGGCAGTGCCCAATCCGCCGCTGATAAACGGAGGGAACTCCCAGCCTAACATGAAAATCCTCATAATACAGCACCCTGTTGCTTTAGTTTTATAACCATTCGTCCAAATGAAAAGTTACAACAGCATTTCATCTCTTTATCCAACACCTAAAACGGATAATTTCAGGCCGTAAAGATTAGCAGCAAGACAAAATCTCCGGCCTGAGCAACACAAAAAGTCATATTATCGGTGCTGGATTCTTCGCTGCAATTTGCAGTGCTTAGAAGTTATCCCGCTGCTCAGCCGAGCTGCATATCATTGCTAACCACCTTATCGGCAAGAAATTACACGTTCTTAACTCTGAGCAGGCTAAAAATGCTGCATTTATTTTAATTCCCTATTATTATAAGTCGGGATTTTTAGACAGATATGTTCAACAAATTTTCGAAAAAATAAGAGTTTTACCCCTGATAAACAACATTTTATAGGTCAAAAATCAAAATGAAATGATAATTGATTTCTGTGCAAAAATAAGGGGCTACATGACAATGGGGCAGACTATAAGCGTTGTGCATTTCTGCCTTGGAAAACATGAATATTCGATTAAAAAACCATCCCCACCCCATCGGGCTGCGTCGGGCGACTTCGCCCCGACGAGTAAGCAAACAGCCTAAGCCCAATGGGCGCTGGACGGCTTAAATTAAAGACGCTGTCACGAACGTAAGATACACAACCAAAAGACCTTAGCGCATAACAAGACCGCACTGCAAGAAGTAAAATACCCCAGGCGTCCTTAACTGTCTACAGGTCCTGCGGCTTAACAGTGCTGCGACGATTGGCCTTGGTCCGAGCAACGGCACCATCAAGTATGCCATAAATCTTATCATTGAGTGCCGCTAACGAATCAGAAGCTGTCATCATCTTTTTGCTCTTGATATAGGCCTTGACTTTACTGGCTACAACCAAAGACTCTTTTTCCTTTGCCATAGGTAAAAACCTCCAAGCTAAAAAAGTTAAAATTTTAATAGTCCGGTATCAAATCCTGTGGCACGGCCATCCCCTCGACTTCGCTCGGGGCAGGCTTGGCCGTGTTTCCACGGGCTGGAAGCCCGTGCCACCCGGCACATTGTCAAGACCTGTTATTACACATAAGCAAAACAATTTGCAACAAAAAAATCTGTTGAAACGTTAAATTTCTGCTCTCGGAGAACCGATAGGCAAAAAAGCGATTGTAAGAAAAAACCGATAAATTACGCTTTTTTATGAACTTGCCCCTGAAATAAAACTATGGCTCGTGATTTTTATAATTTAGCCAACTCTTTTTGACGATATGCAAACGAACGGTTTTTCAGAACCGGCTTCGCTATGCTACGTCGTGTCAAGGCGTAGTTGAAAACGAAGCCTGAACGCCCCTGGTTTAGTCAGGATAGTAAGTAAGACTTAATACAGGTTTGTTGCGGAGAGACAAAATGGCAAAACGTTTCAAAAAAACCCAAAAAGCAAAGGGCAATCTGCAAGGGCTTGTCGTTGTTACTCTTGCTAAAGACATGGAGCAGGCCAGAGAGTATGAAACTCTGCTAAAAGTCAATGATATCCCTGTAGTCATTAATGAAACGGATGAACAATCGATAGGTACCAAAGACATCGCCGTGATGGTCCCTGAAGACCACCTCGATGAAGCACACGTCGTAATCGAGTCACAGGATGCGTATGATGATTTCTATGATTTCGCATTAGAAGATGAAGAAGAAGGCGATTTCGACGACCAGTTTTTCGAAGATGAGTTTTAAGCTGCGCCTTTGCTGCTTTCGACTTCGGTGAACTCAGCCAAGCTGTCTGCTGCCCCCCACTCTTGTCTTCGGCAAGAAGACGTGGGGGGGACGCAGAGGCAAGCAAGAAAGCATAGGGGCCAATGGAAAGGCAACCGGCTCGGATAAGTCTCGCCGGGCTGATAATTGAATACGGGTTCGGATTTTGCGATGTAGCAAAATCCGAACCCATTTTATGGCTAAAAAATTAAAGTATGACAGGATATAAAAATGGATAAGGAATTTCCGATAGACCGTCGTAGCGGTCAAGACCGCAGACAAAGTGTTGTTGACCGGCGCTTGGGACTGGACCTTCATCGAGGACCGGGAAGACGGCTAAGCGATGAGCGAAAAGCCGCCGAAGAAGGACAGATGTCCGATGAGCAATTCGACTTTCTTATGGCTATTGACGAATATAAAAGAAAAAATCAAAGACCTTTTCCAACATGGACCGAAGTCCTCGATGTAATAAAGGCCCTAGGCTACCGTAAAGTGGCTGAGCCGGAATCACTTGAGCAATCTCAAAAAGCATCCAGAGCCGTTAAAGTGCCCTTAGGAACCTGGCAAGACTAAAAAGCAAGCTCCCATTCTATTTAATGGGCGTGCCCCACCTTCGCTTCGAGGGCACGCTCAAGCACCAAAACAATCCTATCCTTATAACAAGCTCAACATAACTGCTTTTTTAGTCCCGCACCAGAGTCGCAAAAACTGTTGCTTATTCTATGACGTGGATGTTCTTCTTTTTGCACATATCTTTTAGAATTTTTGGCCAGACGGTGGCACTAACTTCACCAATGTGGGCTTTTTTCAATAGAAGCATAAACGTACGGGATTGGCCGATGCCTCCGCCGATGCTCAGAGGAATTTCATTGTTGATGATGGCCTGATGGTACGGCAATTTTAGGAAATCAAGCTGGCCTGAAACCTCCAGTTGCTGTTTCAATGTCTCAGGATTAACACGGATGCCCATAGAGGTCAGCTCGTGTCGGCGCTCGGTAACGGGATTCCAGACGAGGATATCACCGTTTAAGCCGTGCATAGGCCTTCCGTCCTCGGACGTTGTTTCTGTTACCCAATCATCGTAGTCTGCGGCCCTCATTTCGTGCGGGTAACCGTCCTTGAGGACCCAGCCAATGCCGATTATGAAGATAGCAGGGTATTCCTGTACGATAGTGGTCTCTCGCTGTTTGCGGGACATATCGGGGTATCTGTCAAGAATATCCTCAGCGTGGATGAATGTCAGCTCATCAGGAAGGTTTGGGTACTTGTCGGTCTTTAGCTGGGGGAACATCTCTTGGACATGGGTCTCGGCCCCTTTGATGACCTTCCAGATTTTCTCTACGACTTGTCTAAGGAATTTTAAGTTTCTTTGCTCTTTGGTTATTGTCAGCTCCCAGTCCCACTGGTCAACATAGGCACTATGGTCGTGGTCGAGGAAGTAGTCTTTTCGCACTGCCCGCATATCGGTTAGCAGACCTTCGCCGACTTTCATACCGAATTGCTTTAAGGCCATACGCTTCCATTTGGTTGCGGCCTGGAC
>CAZOQJ010000171.1:0-4312 GCA_964581905.1 uncultured Pirellulales bacterium | reverse complement strand
GATTGAGGCAGTCCCAATACCTTCTGGATCTGGGCAACATTACATTCGTCCTTGATAAGACCGGTTACAATCTTCAATCGTGCTGGATGAGCCAACGCCTTCAGGGTCTCACTAATTTCTTCGTAGCTTAATGTCACCTCTAAACTCCTTTTATAGCTTTGTTAGAGCAATCTCGGCGGCGTTCTCGACCTGGTGAGATATAGGCGAGGCAGTAAGCATGGGATGTGTGCCCACCTGAAATGTGACTATCTCGTCTGCTCTCATCCTTTTCTGTATAAGAGCTCCAATGAAATTCGCTACCTTACCAGCTGTCATACTGCCATAGACCTGACCGCCCAGAAGTATACGAGTATCCTTTTCAAAAACCAGCTTTACTGCTAAGTTGCTCGTACCCGGCATCGATGCTGGGTGTTTGTCCGGCGCCTCAGCTTCTCCAGTGACGACGTCAAACCCTGCTTCCTTTGCCCGTCTTTCAGTCATGCCAGCTGACCCGATCGCGAGGTCGGCTATCACAGTACCGAATACACCGATCGGGCATTCGCTGCGGTGACGCAGCCTAAGCAGATTTGCACCTGCGACCCGCGCCTCCATGGTTCCGATGGAGGCAAGCCGCAGAACTGTAGGCCTCCCAGTGAAAAAACACCTTTTTCGAGTACAATCGCCCGCTGCAAAAATATTTTCGTCGCTGGTCCTCATAAATTCGTCAACGTATATACCCTTCTTCTCATCGACTTCCAGGCCACTATTCAGGGCAAGCCGGATATTCGGAATTACTCCAATCCCTAAAATAACCACATCCGCCCGGATCTTCTGACCATCTTCTAATTCCACATATTTTACTTCTTTATCTCCCAAGATAGCTTTGGCCTTTTTATTGGCCAAGACCTCAATGCCTCTTTCCGATAGCTTCTTTTCTACTCGCACGCATATCTCCTCGTCACAGGCCAAAAGTAGACAATGGGGCAAGAGCTCGAGAACAGTCACATTCGGAACTCCTCGTTTCTTACACTCATCAGCAAATTCCAAGCCAATGAAACCGCCACCAATAATAACCAGGTCTTTAGCCTCGTCTAAAGCCTTCAGAAGCTGTTGAAGATACTCTACATCCTTCCATACCGCAAAAACATTACCCAGTTCAACGCCTGGAATTGTAGGAACCAATGGTAGTGAGCCTGTCGCCAGAACCATTTTTTCATACTGGAAAGACCTGCCGCTCGCGGTCTCCACTACCCTCCCATCTTTATTTATGGAAACCACTTCATCTATAATCAACTCCACGTTATTTTTTGTAAGGACAGTATCTGGGATAAGATTCTTATAGGGTGACTCAATGGTACCGAAGATGTATGGGATACCGCAAGGAATTAATACCTGCTTTTCTTTCCGAATGATAACAATCTTCGCGTCCGGATAATATCTCCTTGCAGAAATGCCTGCTGTGATGCCCGCCGCGCTTCCGCCTACGATTAATATGTCTGCCTTCTCCATAACCATTCCAATGGTTGCTGCTTGCTTATGCGAATATTATCCTTAAATATTTCTCAAATTTATGGCCTATCAGACTCGTTGCCTCATCAATATCTTCAGCCTTTACGTTTATCCAGTGGATAAGGAGCTTATCACCGATAACATCTAATGTAAACGTTCCCGGGGTTAAGGTAATCGAATTGGCTAAAATCAACTTTGCAATATCAGATTTAAGGTGAGTCTTTATGACCACAATACCTGGTTTTATAGGCATTTTTGGATGTATAACTCGATAGGCAACGTCAAAATTCGCCTTTATTATCTCCCAGAAAAGCACAATTACATATATCAGGGAGAATAAAATTCCCTTTAGACTTAGCGGCGGGAAATCTAACTTAGAATATAGGCGAGCTGCGAAGAGCGAAATAATCAGGCAAACCACACCTCCGCAAATAAGCTCCGGCCGGTTTAATTCTGAGCTCAGAGCCAGCCACAAAACAAAAGTGACAGCCAAAAGCCAAGCAAATCCTTTTACCTTTTCTCCTGCTGAATGGGCTGTTTGTGGCATTTATAAGTCCTTATCTTACTGTATGAACAAACTTGTTCTTCGCAAATATCTGTAAATTTTTCATGTATTGTTGATTTTGTCAATAAAATCTATACGATACCGAATAAGAAGGCAAGCAAATTTTCTCAGTATCAATCTTTGTTCTTGTTGACTAACTTGTTCAGAACAGCAACATACCCGGTTTCAGGTTGCAGCCCAACCAGACGTCCCACCTCTTTGCCGTTCTGAATAATTAGCACTGTTGGAATTGCCATAACTCTGTACTGTCGGGTTACTGACGGTACCCGATCCACATCTACCTTGCACATGGTGACCTTGCCGGCGTACCTATCAGCAAGTGACGATATGGTTGGGGCCAGAATCTTGCAGGGAGGACAGCGGTTGGAGAATAAATCCACCAGACAAATCCCGCGTTTGTCAAGCACATGGGTTTTGAAGTCTGTCTTATTGTCGATGCGGACAATGTTCGGACTTTCCGCTCTCTGCGAAAGTTTTGGCGAAATCACCGACATCAGTAAAGCTCCCATTACCGCTCCAGAAATTGCCCCCTGGTATGGATTCGCTATCAGTGGACAGGTGCCGGAGGAACACTTGACGAAATAACCGAGAACAGCACCGATTGCCGCTCCAATCAACACTCCCAACAATAACATTTTGCCAGTCATAACTTAATTTTCTCCTTATAGCCTTCGCAGGAACCTGCTGGATAATCTCTGCTCAATTGCATTAAACTTATTTGATATCAGAATAGCTGATTTTGTCAATAGAATTTATACGATGCTAAGTAAGAAAACAAGCAAATTTTCTCAGTATCAATCTTTGCCCTTGCCGACTAACTTGTCCAGAACAGCAACATACCCGGTTTCAGGTTGCAGCCCCACGAACCGCCTTATCTCTTTGTCGTTCTTGATAATCAGAACCGTTGGGATTGCCCTTACACCGTATCGCTGTGCTACCGTGGGAACCCATCAACATCTACCTTGCACACGGTGACCCTGCTGCTGTACCTATCGGAAAGAGAGGATATGGTTGGAGCCAGAACTCTGCAGGGAGGGCACCGGTTGGAGAATAAACCCACATTATTCAACTTTCAACACTTCCTTTATTGCTTTTTTCAGTGTTTTTTTTGGTAAGGCCCCTATTGCCATTTGCGGTTTATCATTCAGCGGTACAAAAAGCATGCTGGGGATGCTCTGAATGCCGAAAGCAGCCGCTAATTCCTGCTGAGCTTGTGTGTCTACTCTGTAAATGTTGAGCTTACCTTGGTATTCTTGAGCAAGTTCTTGTAAAATAGGTTCTACCATTTTGCACGGCCCACACCAATCCGCATAAAAGTCAATGATGCAGGGCAGTTTGCCTTCAAACTTCCATTCTTTATTTTGCTCATAGTTAAAAACTTTTTGTAAAAAGCTGTCTTTCGTTAAGGATTCCACGAGTGCCGGTTTTTCCTGCAGTGGCGCCGGTTTCTTCTGTAGTGGCGTTGGTTTCTCTTTCGGTGGTGCTGAAAACACCGATACCAATAAAGCCCCCATCACCGCCCCATATATCGCCCCACGGTAAGGATTTGCCGTCAGCGGGCAACTGCCGGAGGAACACTTGCCGAAATAACCGAGAAGAGCACCGATTGTCCCTCCTATTAGCACTCCCAATAAAATCCTGGCAATCATAACTTAATTTTCTCCTTATAGCCCTCACAGAGACGAACCGGATAACATCTACTCAAACACCCTGCTAAGCTTATTTCGTATTAGAATACCTGAATACGCCCAATGACGCAAGTCCTTCCGGCAGAATTTCTTGTTCAAGCCGATTTGCTACAATGGTTGCGAAGGTTATTTTTTTGTGGTACAAGTAATTTATGGCAAACAATGTGCAACATAGAGAGCAAAGTGTTATTCTGGACTCGATAAGTGAAGGCGTTTTTACGGTTGACCTGGATTGGCGGGTAACCTCTTTTAATCGGGCGGCAGAGGAGATTACCGGTATCCAGCGAGAAAAGGCCATTGGTAAATACTGTAGAGACGTTTTGCGGGCGGATGTTTGTGAAACCGACTGCACACTCCAACAGACAATGCAAACCGGCAAGCCCATAATGAATAAAGCCGTACACATTATCGATGCTCAGGGTAAGAGAAGAGCAATTACCATATCGACAGCTCTATTGAAAGATTCTAAGGGTAAAGTTATTGGCGGAGTTGAAATGTTTCGTGATATGAGTATGGTAGAGCAGCTTCGCAAAGAAATCGAGGGCCGATACTCATGTGAGGATATAATCAG
>CAZOQJ010000170.1:0-4319 GCA_964581905.1 uncultured Pirellulales bacterium | reverse complement strand
GCCACACCAAAGCTGATAATATCGCAGAGACTATCGAGCTGGCCGCCGAAGCTGGAAGTGCTCTTGACTCTTCGTGCTACTCGGCCGTCGAGCGCATCGGCAATCATTGCTATAAGGACCATATACCCGGACATCGCAAAATAGGAAAATTGCTCAACGCCCCCAACGTCTTTCTGTTGCAGGACAACAATTGAGGCTCCTTTGCCGGCAAAGACGATGGCTGCGAAGCCACATATGCCGTTGAGGATGGTTATCAGCGATGGCAGGATAGTGATGTATTTTAATCTCTGTTTTCGAACCCGACGCAGCAGACTTTCTTTAGTAGCTTCGGTTCTTAATCTGGCCATTTCTTGTACCTCATATTTTTTTCTTTTTGCCACCAGGGCACTAAGGCACTAAAATTTATGATATATTTATTTTTTATCTTTGTGACTTCGTGTCTTCGTGGCTAATTTCGTATTTTACCAGTGGCGTTAGCCCGGCCTTGACTTTGTCGCCTATTTTGACCAGGCATTTCGCATTTTGGCTGGCTGGCACGTAAAGCTCTGCTCTTGAGCCGAATTTTATCATTCCGAATTTCTCACCGCTGGATAGTTCTTGTCCCTGTTGTGCATGGCAGACGATTCGCCGTGCAATTGCGCCGCTGATTTGTCGAACGATAAGTTTATCTTCGGGACTTTCGGTTCTGATTAGGCACAAATCGTTGGACTCGTTGACTCGCCCTGAATATGGATTTTTTGCATTTTTGTAGCTTCCTTTTTTGTAAGTGATATTCTCGACTTTTACATTACAGACAGCGCGGTTGATATGGGCATCGAAAATACTCATAAATATCCCGATTCGTATCACATCAGCACCGATAAAGTTATCTTCCTTTACGGTTTCGATATCGGTCACCTTGCCGTCAGCCGGCGCCAGCAGGATGTTTTTATCTGAAGGGCAGTAGCGTTTAGGGTCGCGGAAAAAAGACAGTATCCATATGAGAACAATAGCCAAAATGAACTCTATTGAAAAAACAACCCAGCCGGGCAAAAGCGATTTGCCTATCAGTAGAAAGACAGCCATCACAGCAAGCGCCGCCACAGGAAAAATTACTACCTGTGGCCAACCATATTTAGTCAGCGGAATTCGCATAGGTAATTATGATACCCTTTACCTTGTTAGAAATCCACTTTTTTTGCAGCCGTTGTCCTGCCTGTATTTGCCAATGGGGTTTACCCCGTTAGAGACCGTAATTGTTTAAGCAATTGTGAGGTTTTTTCTGGTGCTCAATTACGCTGCTTTATTTATGATGAACTGTTAGCTAAATGGCCAATAGCGTAGCGAGTTTTAGGCAGTAAAAAGGATTTTTATTAGGTTTTGTGCTATCTCTAACGGGGTCAATAAAGAAAGGCCGACTTGCACAGAGTCGGCCTTTTGGGGAAAATAATCCACCTGCGGCGGCAACTTTCAACTTTTTTGGGAGCGGTTTATATTTGCTGCTCCTTTATATATAGATGCTCAAAAGGCCCAAACGTTACAAAGTTTTTGTAAAATTTGTCAAATTTTCTGAGAAATATCAAAAACCACGTATAAATCGAGCCAGTCGACCCCGTTAGCGACTTGGTGGGAAATTCACCCTGGATGGACTAATTTATAGTGAGCCTGTCGAACCTATGGCCTTGACGTGCCCGGCAAAAGTCGGTAATCTCTCGCAAAAAGCGTTATTCGTATTTAATGAAAGGAATTTGCAATGTTCACAACGATTATTGATGTAACATCGAGGGAAGTGCTCGATTCCCGTGGAAATCCTACTGTTGAGGTTGATGTTTTACTTGAGGATGGCTCTTTTGGCCGGGCAGCGGTGCCTTCCGGAGCCAGCACCGGCGCGTATGAAGCGGTAGAGCTTCGCGATGCGAAGGCAAAGCGATATATGGGCAAAGGTGTTGCAGGCGCTGTTAAGAACGTAAATGAAATCATCGCCCCAGAGGTTTTAGGCATGGATGCAGAGGCGCAGGAAGAGCTGGATGTGTTGATGATTGAGCTGGATGGCACGGCTAACAAAGGCAAGCTCGGCGCAAACGCAATACTGGGTGTTTCGTTAGCGGCCGCAAAGGCATCGGCAGATTCGGCGGGATTACCTCTTTACCGTTATCTGGGCGGCTGCAATGCCAACATCCTTCCGGTACCGATGATGAATATCCTGAATGGTGGAAAGCACGCAGATAACAATGTTGACTTTCAGGAATTTATGATTATGCCTATCGGGGCGAAGGGCTTTCCGGAAGCTTTGCGAATGGGAGCGGAAACATTCCATACCTTGAAGAAAGTGCTAAGCTCGAAGGGATATTCAACATCGGTTGGTGATGAAGGCGGCTTTGCTCCCATGCTCAAGACTAACGAGGAGGCCCTTCAAGTTGTTACCGACGCCATCAAAAAGGCCGGTTACAAACCTGGCAAAGACATAGCAATCGCTTTAGACCCTGCTGCAAATGAGATGTTTGTCCCAAAAACGAAGAAGTACAGATTTTTCAAATCAGCCCCGAAGAAAAAAGTATCCAATGATGATATGATTAAGCACTGGGCCAAATGGGTTGATAAATATCCTATTATTTCAATTGAAGATGGACTGGCTGAGGATGATTGGGCCGGCTGGACAAAATTAAATAAAAAGCTTGGCAGCAAAATCCAGTTAGTTGGTGATGATTTGTTTGTAACCAATACCCAGCGCCTTGCCAAGGGAATAAAACTCGACTGTGCCAATTCGATATTGATTAAGCTCAACCAGATAGGAACGCTGACAGAAACAGTTGAAGCGATTAATATGGCCAGGAGGGCCGGCTGGACAGCGGTCATAAGCCATAGGAGCGGCGAAACGGAAGATACAACCATCGCCGACCTGGCCGTTGCCACGGGTGTCGGCCAGATAAAGACCGGCTCGCTTTGCAGGACGGATAGAATTTGCAAATATAATCAGCTGCTTAGAATAAACGAGGACCTTGGCCCAGCCGCTCGATACGCCGGTTTTATGTTTAAGTGAGGATAAAAACTCGGATTTTAATCGGCAGACGCAACGCCTTCGATGGAGTGAAGATAATTGCGCCTGCCGAAATTTTTTAATCTGGGATATGAAAGGCCAAAATATCATTCGAGCGTTTTTCTTTTGTGTCTTTTTTGCTATCGGCGCAGCTGTGTTGAGCGGCTCTGTACTCTGCAATGTTTTGCTTACGTTTTATCAAAATGAGCAGCTATTGCAGGAGCAGCAGTTGCGAACCAGTCGCCTGAAATCCTTAATAGCCGACTATAATGCACTTCTAACGGAGCTTGAAAAGGACCCGAATTTTGTCAGGCGTATTGCCCCTGCAACGCTCGGAACCGAACCTGACGATGCAAACGTTATTTACCCCAGGGTATCGAAGGAGCTGCAGGCCGCTGCCAGGAAGGTCTTGGCGGAGGAATCGAACCAAACGTTGATTGAGTCGGCGGTACCTGCGTGGCTTACCCGCTGTAGTACGCCATGTTTGCGGACAATGCTGTTTTTTGCCGGTGCTGCTTTAATCCTTATTTCATTTATATGTTTCAGGGCTAAAGAGAAAAAATAATCCACAACTTCTCGCCGTGCTGCGCTCGTCGCAGCAGGTAGGCACTTTACACCATCGGGAACTTGCTGCACAGTTGCGTTACCCTCTCACAGCTTTCTTTTTTGAAGGATTCATCTATTTCGTATTCGGTTTCACTTGTTATTTTTACTTTTTTCAGAACCATGTCTATCAGTAACGCTATCTCAGCCATTTCTTTTTCGCCCATCCCGTTCTTTGTAACAATGGGTGTGCCTAATCTGATTCCGCTGGTAATCGTGTCACTACGTTTATCGTATGGCAGAGTGGCTTTGTTGGTAACTATGCCGCAGTCTTCAAGCCATTTCTCTGCTATCAGACCCGTTAAGCCTTCACGGGAGTTGCTGACGTTTACCAGAATCATGTGGTTGTCTGTTCCGCCGGTAAGTACATCGTATCCTGAATCAAGCAGGCTGCCGGCTAACTTTTTTGCATTTTCTATGATTTTGAATTGTCTTGCCTTGTATTCTTCGGAAAGTGTTTCTTTGAAGAAGACCGCTTTAGCTGCAATATTATTCAAATAAGGAGTCCCCTGAACTCCGGGGAACGTCGCCTTTTCAATAAGTTTCCATAATTCGTCCTTCGCTTCTCGTCCTTTGTTTATTTTCGTATCGTAGTCTCTGCCCATAAGTATCAAGCCACCCCTCGGTCCTCCCGGCTTATACGTGCTTGTCGTTGTGAAATGTGCGAAATCTATAGGTGATGGATGCGCCCCAGATCGGA
>CAZOQJ010000169.1:0-4381 GCA_964581905.1 uncultured Pirellulales bacterium | reverse complement strand
TACGATGTATATCGGTGTCGGTGACAAAGACACTCCGTCCTCAGGTGACGGTACGATGTACATCGACGATATCGCGCTTTATGCGGCAGAATTTTATGAGCCTGAGTGTCCGCCGTTGCCACCCGACCTTGCTCGCAATGGCGAGGTTGGCTATGATGACCTCAAGATGATAACAGACAACTGGCTTATTGGCGATTATGAGGTTATACCGGCTGAACCTCCCTCTGCTCCAGTATCCTGGTACAGACTGGAACAGGATGCAGACGACAGCGCCAATGGCTTCGACGCTAATGAGTACGGCATTAAAACAGCAGACTATGTAGCTGGCATGGAGGGTTCATGGGCCCTCGACCTTAAAGGTGACGCCAACTATATTGAGGCCGACTATAACGCTGCGGACTATGGAATCGACGGCAATAAGCCCAGAACCATAACCGTTTGGGCGTACACACGTGACTTCAGCGACAACATCGCTGGTATCTACGAGATTGGCGGACATGAGGCGAGCGGGCAAGAATTCTCGATGTTAACAAAGGCCGAGGAGCCCAACGTATGGCGGGCAAACCACTGGGGTGGGCCTGAAAACTGGGACATTGACTTCGAGTATCCATCGCTGAATACGTGGGTTCATCTCGCTCACGTTTATGACGGTACCATAGTCAGGGTATATGCTAATGGTTGCGCCATTGCTGAGGCTGAGCGTGTGTTAGACCTCAATACGGCCACCGCGAAGAACTTCAGCATAGGCCGGTGGAGCTATTCTGAGGAGCCGAACTACTTTGATGGTATAGTTGATGATGTGCGTATCTATGATTATGCTCTGAGCCAGGCCAACGCAGCGTACATTGCCCGTAATGGTGATACAACTCCGTTTACCCAGCCGTTGGAGCTGCTGCTGACACCTCACGACCCCGGCATTAACCTGTTCGCCGAAGACCCGAACATGATTAACTTCAGGGACGCTGCTGAGATGGGCAACCACTGGGGTGAGACGCAGATATGGCCGACGTGGTAAAGCAGCGTTGATACAAAGTTAAAGAGCAAGACCGGCAATGACAATCTGAAAATATATCATTCAATAATTATTGTCTCGCCGGGTGACATTACTGTTACTTCGCATTGAGCTATTTCGGCAAATTGGTCGGCATCGCTTCGGCTACCTACAATATCGCCCCAATGATACGGTATGGCTTGTTTCGGTTTTATATGCCCGATGGCTTCAGCGGCATCTTTGGCGTTCATAGTGTAAGTGCCTCCCACAGGCAAAAGTGCGACGTCAATGTCTTTAAGGGTCTTCATTTCATTTATCAGGTCGGTATCACCGGCGTAATAAATCCGCTTTGAACCGGCCTCGATTACAAATCCCACCCAATTATTCCTCTTTGGGTGGAATTGTTTGTTCGGGTTATACGCAGACACGCCACTTATGCTAATGCCTTCTATTTCGATTTTCTGGCCGGGCTTAATGGCCTGGCCATTACCGTATTCTCCAATAACATCAACCGGAGCGATAAGTTTCGTATCGGGGCCTGATACCCTGGCAACATCCTCAGCAGAATAGTGGTCATAATGACTATGGCTGACAAGAACTATAGTGGCATCTTTGGGTGAGCCCTTTAATTTCCAGGGGTCGATGTATATAACTGTGTCATCGTGACGAATCCTAAAACTTGCGTGCCCCAGCCATTGTAAGCTGATACTCACAAAAGCCTCCTTTCTCTTGTTTCCATTAGAGCTTTTTCTCTTTGCATCCGCCTATACAATATCAAAGTTCTGCCTTTGTTGAAATGAAAAACTATATTTATTATCAAATCAGGCTCGGCCAGCTCTAATATCAAACAGTAACCAATAAAAAAGCCCCGCCTTCCGGCGGGGCTTCTGGCTTTCACCATTGATGCACACTAAGATTCATCTCAGCATGGGCGCACGTTGGTTGCTTCAGGTCCTTTTCGGCCTTCTGAGACATCGAACTCTACTGCCTGGTCGTTCTGAAGAGACCGGAATCCCTCTGCTGCAATGTTCGAGTGATGGATAAATAAATCCTCACCGCCATCATCAGGGGTGATAAAACCAAACCCTTTCCTTTCATTGAACCATTTTACCGTACCTTTACTCAACTTTCTTCTCCTTCGGCCTTTTCGGCCTGCATAAAAATTCCCTCATTTTTTACCAGGGGTATACTTTGAGGGACAAAAGAATACTCCTTGACACTTAACAGTACTGCTAAAAACGTTACCAAAGCACCCGCCCTTTGTCAATAAAGTAATTTGAACGACTTGATACTTGAAGTTCGGGAGCAGAAATTATTCGCATCGGACAATTCACACATTGATATTGATACAGTCTTTACTTTCCTTACCTGGAAAAACACCAGGAATATGCTAAACGGAATACGCAAGGTTTATGACTTACAGCTTAGTTTTAAGGCAGTCTTTCATAAAGCAGCAGTCGGTGTTAGAGCATTGGCCGTTCGAGCGGCCAAAGCACGGTGTGCAACCCTCTGCTATCTGGATGGCGTGGATAAGCTCCGGCTTTTTCATTTTCCCCGGAGTTATCCCAAGATAGTTTGCCTTTGCTTTAATTTCCGACATACTAATGCTTTTTCGAGCTACTGTTGTTGCAGGCATTTTTTGTCTCCTTATAATCGCCTAATTTGGGCTCACGCCCGATGTGAATATCGACATATAACCGCTACAGATTATCTTAATTCTTGTCATATCGCCAATTAATCCAGCTGAATTTCCGCCTTGGCAAGATATCCAGTTACTATATATTCGTTAAATTAAGCCTGAAAATATAAAAAAAGAGCTAAAAAACTTTGGCTTTTATGTCCTTTAGTATTATTGTCTATTTTCTCGGACTTTCGTGACCAACTATTGTATTTAATGGAACGATGGATTTGATTCTTGATATGCTGCAGTAGCGAAAAAATTTGTACGTAAAATTACGATGCATAGTATATTGCTTGTAAATCCGCCGATTTATGACTTTGCTGCGTATGATTTCTGGCTCAAACCCTACGGTCTGCTTAGCATCGCAGGGTATCTGCGCGGAAAAGCTGAATTTACTTTGTTCGATTATCTTGACCGCCTGCATCCTTTTATTGTGAGACAAAAGGGGCTCGAATCCGACCAATGGGGCCGAGGCCGGTTCTATTGCGAAAAGGTACCAAATCCGTCCTTTTTGGAAAAGATTCCACGATACTTCAGACGATTCGGTTTGCCTCGTGACATCTTCAGGGATTTTCTGGCACAACAAAGAAAATTCGATTTCGTCCTTGTTCAAACCACAATGACTTACTGGTACCAGGGTGTAGCAGAAGTTATTGAGGATGTCCGCGATGCCTTGCCGCAGGCGAAAATTATTCTCGGTGGTAATTATGTAACGCTTTGCAATAATCACGCACAAAAATTAGGAGCGGATTTTTTGGTTCAAGGTGTGAATCTTGAGCCGCTCTGGAAATACATGGGAATCACACCGGATAAAAATGAGCCAGCATTATGGGAGGCATACAAAGTATTGGAAGTCGGTGTCTTAAAATTAAGCGAGGGCTGCCCCTTTAGCTGCACTTACTGCTCGGTGCCGAAGGTTTATGGTAAATTCAAGGCACGGCCATTAGAGCGTTCTTTAGCTGAAGTTGAGCTCTTAGTAGAACTGAGCGTTGAGAATATTGCTTTTTATGATGATGCTTTGTTGTGTGAGACGGATAAAGTGCTTGAGCCGTTTTTGAATGAGGTTATAAAGCGTGATATAAGAGTTAACTTTCACTGCCCGAATGCTCTTAACGCACGTTTTGTCACGAAAGAGCTGGCCGAGCTTATGGTACGAGCTGGTTTTAAGATGTTCTATCTGGGCTTTGAGAGCGCATCTTCTGCCTGGCAAAAGCGTACCGGCTCAAAAGTCTTTTGCGATGAACTTGCCCGAGCTGTGAAAAATCTTATCATTGCAGGAGCAGAACCACAAAATATAACGGCATATCAAATTCTTGGCCATCCATACGGTGACATTCAGGAATTAGAAGAAACGATGCATTTTGTTCATAGCTTAGGTATTCGCGGGATGTTAGCGGATTTTTCGCCGATTCCATCAACGCCCGACGGTGAATTCTGCCGAAAGTGGGTTGATATGGATGAGCCATTGTTTCATAATAAGACCGCCTTTCCGATTATCCTTATGGGATTCGATGAGTCGAACCGCCTGAAAGATTCGCAGAGAAAGCTAAATCGCAACCTACCAAAACAACAGCCGAGTTGATTTTTAACCACCAATCCTGTATATTATTCCTTTGGTTATGAATACTCAAACTGAACACATTAAAAGCTCTGATTGGCCATATGTGCAAGTACTGCATGGTGGGAGAAGATATAAATGCTTAAGATTG
>CAZOQJ010000168.1:0-4558 GCA_964581905.1 uncultured Pirellulales bacterium | reverse complement strand
CGCAAATCTTTTTGGTCAATCGCTGTAATATCTTTACTCTCGCCGATGTTTCCCTCAAAGTATCTAATTGAATCTTATCATACTTGAGTTTATAAAGCAAGAAATGATTAGAGGATTAGTTAATTAGCGAATTAGTGAATTGAGAATTTAGAATTTTTTAGATTGCCACGTCGCTACACTCCTCGCAATGACCCTCCTTCGCACAAGGCGCTTCGGAGGGCGGGCAATGTTACGTCGCGAAACGGCGAGTATCAAGAAGGTCGTCGTGCCGACGACCGCTAAACAACCCCGCGAAGCAGGCCCGCCCAGGACGGGTAAACTTCGGGGCTAAATAAATGGATTCCTGCTCCTTCGACCTTGCTCAGGACAGGTTTCGCAGGAATGACTCTCCTTCGCACAAGGTGCTTCAGAGGGCGGGCAATGTGACGTCGCGAAACGGCGAGTATCAAGAAGGTCGTCGTGCCGACGACCGCTAAACACCTCCAGTATAAAACTGGGGGCTTAAGGACATTTGGAGATTGCCACGTCGCTACACTCCTCGCAATGACAAACCCTGCCATCAAGATGGCAGGGCTAAACAAAATCCGTTTAATCAGTGATTAGAGCTTGCTTTTCAACTCCTGGGCGTTTTGGAGCAGTTGTTCTCGGCTGATTTGCTTTTTCTCTTCAAGCGTGAATGACCATTGGTAAGAATCGACGGTTCTTTTGGAGCTAAGCATAGCGAGTAAATCGAACGGAAACTTATCATGCAATGGGCGTTTTAACTTGCGGTGGGTATTTAGGGTCTCGTAGCCCTCCTTGCTGAGCCTGACATTATAATCGCCATACCATTCGAATGAGACTGTAACCGGCGAAGTGCCTATCTCCTCATCGTTTAATACAACCAGCGCTCCCTTTGGCTCAGTATTAATAGTCAGCTGACGCTCACAACCAGTCGCCAGAAGCACAGTTGAAATAAAGATAACGGTTATCACAGTTGAGATACTGCACTTTTCCATAATGGCACTCCTTTGAATAACAAAACCGTCAGTTCGGCATATTATAAAGAAAAGCAAAAAGATTAGAAAGGCAAAAATTTGCCCATTTTTTGTTACAGGCCGTCGGTTCTGATGTTGACAGCGATACAAATGGCAGTTATGTTATTAACAAAATTAAACTTCTGCTCTTTTATGGCACGATTATTATGAAAATCTCACTAAATTGGCTGAGTGATTATATCGAAATAGAAAATTCCGCGGAACAAATTGCCGAGACTCTAAGCGATTTAGGTTTTCCCTGTGAGGGGATAGAAAAGGTCGGTGGTGATACCGTAATCGATGTCGAGGTAACCAGCAACCGTGGAGATTGTCTTGGCTATATCGGTGTTGCTCGTGAACTGGCTGCTGTGACGGGAAAAGAATTAAAGTTGCCGGTAATTGAACTGGACGAGCTGGATAAAGACGTTACGGAATTTGCCAGTGTTGAAATCACTGAGCCGGATTTGTGCGGTCGATATACAGCCCGAGTAATCGAGGCCGTTAAGATTGGGCCATCACCGGATTGGCTGAAAAAACGCCTTGAAGCAGTTGGCCTTCGCAGCGTAAATAACGTCGTGGATGCGACAAATTATGCGATGATGGAGACCGGTCAGCCGCCTCATGCCTTCGACTACGCCAAGATAAAACAGGGCAAAATAATAGTGAGAAAGGCCATTTCCGGCGAACGGCTTATCAGTATTGACGGTACAAGCTGCGAGCTCAATACTGATATGCTGGTTATTGCAGACCCACAAGTGCCTGTGGCTATAGCCGGCGTTATGGGTGGTCTGGATACAGAAGTGAGCGATACCACCACTGCAATCCTTCTGGAAGATGCCTACTTCGACCCGGTCAGCGTCCGTACAACGTCTCGCAGACTGGCACTGCCGTCAGAAGCAGCTTTTCGATTCGAGCGAACAGTGGATATCGAAATGATTGACTGGGCGTCTAAGCGCACTGCACAACTGATAACGCAGGTAGCGGGTGGTAAAGTGGCCGGGGGTGTGGTCGATATTTATCCCAAAAAGCCGGCGCAAAAAAATGTGGAATTGCGGCTTTCACGCCTGGGCAAACTCCTCGGCATTGAAATATCCGCAGAAGAAGTAGTTAGAATTCTCTCGGCATTGAGTTTTAAGCCACAAAGAAAAGACGAAGTTGTTTCCTGTACAGTGCCTTCGTGGCGAAGTGACATTTATCGCGAGGTTGACTTAATAGAAGAAGCGGCCCGGGTGCACAATTATAATAAGATACCAACCGAGCAGAGAATTAGTATCGAGGTAGCGCCGGTTGATGTTCATCAGAAATTAGCTGGGGCGATTGGAACATACCTTAATAGCTGTGGCTATTATGAGACGATTACAGTGGGTTTTGTTGATAGTTCCATCGCTGAGCTTTTTACAGCCCCACGGCACAGGGAGCATCTTGGAGTAAGAGACCAATCCAGGAAAAATGCAAATTTGCTTCGACGGAGTCTCATTGGCTCTTTGCTTGGCGTATTGAAAACAAACGTTAATGCCAAGAACCTTCCGTGCAGGGTATTCGAGATTGCGGATACCTTCGTGCCGACCGGCAAGGCTGATACTTTACCGGTTGAAAAGACCAAACTGGCTCTGGTCTGTGACGGTGATTTAAGAGATTTACGGGGTGTGATTGAAGGCCTGATAAAAAGTATCGATAGAAATAACCAAATAGTTTTTACTCCTATTGATATAGTCTGGGCGCAACCCGGCGCCGAAATTAAGGTGAATAGCAAAGTAATCGGTGCCGCAGGGATTGTTTCGCAGGCCGTTAAAGAAAAATTCGATTTTAAAAATTTCTCGCCTGCTACCGCAGAGATGGACTTTGAACAGCTTTTATCCCTGCACACTGGTACCATAAAAGTCAAGCCAATCCCAAGATTCCCGGCAATCGAGCGTGACCTTTCGCTCATAGTTGAAGAGACCGTCAGTTGGGCTGATATTGTAGAATCTGTAAATAAAAAGGCGACCGGCGAGTTGGAGGATGTTCGATTTGTCGGCATATACCGTGGCAAGGGCATCCCAGCCGGAAAAAAGAGCGTAACTCTTTCATTACGCTTCAGGGATGAAGAAGGTACATTAACCCACGATACAGTTGACCGCTTCGAAGCTGATATTGTGAAAAGCCTGGGGAAGTCACTCGGAGCGGTGCTGCGAACCATATGATTCGTACGCAGCTGAATTGCGCGTTATATGGTCATTATGGAATTCAGCATATCCAGATAGTCTGAAAGCAGACGGGTTATCAAAAATTTCCGCTGAACCGTCTCCCTGGCTTTATCACCAAGCTCTTTGGCCTCTTTCGGATTTTTAAGAATGTGGATAATGCGGTCTGCAAAACCATCCGTATCATCAGGTTCGAGTAGAAATCCATTTTTCCCATCCTGTATTTGAATAGGAAGTCCCCCCACATTAGAGGCCACAACCGGTCTGCGCTTCCAGAGGGCTTCGGTAACTGATAAGCAAAAACCTTCTCTAATAGACTTCTGGATTATAACGCTGGAGTACTTTTGTATGGAATTAACCAGTAACTCCTGATTACCGACGACAAACAAAATATCACCGGTTTTGGCTAATTTATTGGCCTTGCTATACACCTTGTTATACATTCTAAGGCCCTCTGGGTCGTCGCTTGCTACGTTGTAACAAAAGACCAGCCGACAATCGACTTTTTCTTTGACCCTTTTAAATACCTCTATTACACCGAGAGGGTCTTTCCATGGGTCCAGCCGAGAAACTTGCGTAATGACCGGCTTATCCGTTGGAATCCCTGCTTTTTTAATATGCTCAAGCATGGTCTTGTCGGTGATATCACGGTTCTTAGGACTAAGTGGATTAATGGCTGGAAATATCAACCTTTGCTTTACCGGCAAATCATCCTTAAAATACTTCTCACTGGATACTATCATCTGGTCATACTTGAGAAGATAACCTTTCAGAAAATCCCAAAGCCCTTTATGTGGATTGGTTAAATCGATATGACACCGCCATATCCAGGGCTGACGTTTCCTATAGGCCCTAATCATTGAAAGCGGCTGAGGGTCATGCACGATAACACAGTCATGGTGTAGATGTGTGAACCTCGAAAAAGTATCGTTAACCTGTAAATATAAATCCTTTTTTCTCGCCGAAAGAGTCAAATCAGCTCCCTGAAGTGCGTTGTGAAATTGCTTTGTAATCTCGAAAAAATCCTGACTGCCGTGGAGAATCCGCCATCCAGTATCTATGCCTACATCATTCATGAGTATAACTAAAGAATAAAGAATCTCTGCTACTCCGCCTCCCTGGTAAGTTGCATTGACGTGGACAATATGTTTGCCGTAAAGCTTCCTCGCTCTGGCGTAAATTTCAGCTATTCTCTTATCAGGTACAATACCACGGAAATCGTCCAGACTTAACATATTCAATCTCCTGCCAGCTCCCTTAACAATGATTTGACTTCATCAACGGAATCAACATTAAATCGTGCCTTGGACATACTAAAACCTACTCTTATCGAATAAGCCTTCTGCGGCAACACAGCGA
>CAZOQJ010000167.1:0-4674 GCA_964581905.1 uncultured Pirellulales bacterium | reverse complement strand
CCTGCTCTACAACAATTGGATTGGAATACGAGCGATAAGGCCCAAGAAAAACCTCGCGGTCTGTATCAAAACCCTTGACATCCGCTCCTACGACAGCCAAAAAGGTATGACGTCCCTGCCCATCGTCCTCGAAATGGTCCGGCTTGGGAGGAATAAAAACATTAGTGCCATGGTCTATGATGTTATCAATCACATCCATCTTCAATATATACTGGGAATACTGAAGATTCATAAGGTCCTGCGATAACTTCCAATTATTGGCATATTCAACATAAGTAAACAGACTCAGTTTTCTTTTTTTGCTGTCATTATTTGTTATTTTAAGCAACCAGCATTCGAAACTACGGCCTAAAGGAACAAAATAAAGCGTCTCGGTTTTAATAAGCGAATATTCAGAAGAAATCTTCGTATACGCGGTACCATGACGACACTCTGATTTAAACTCCTCAAGCGACTTGCCTACCGGCTGCCAGGAAGCGGACCAAAAATCCTTGCTGTCACGGTCATGAATATAAATATAGCGCCCGGGCTGGTCCATAGGAATCGCATTAAAGCGTATACGCGTAAAACGGCCCTGTGCAGCGGATTTATAAAAACTATATCCTCCGGCATTGTTGGTTATTATGGCGCCGTATTCCGTGGAACCAAGATAATTACTCCATGACTTCGGCGTATCCGGCCTATCTATCACATACTCTTTATTTTCGTCGTCAAAATGCCCAAACTGCATATCATTATCTCCTCAAAAAACATTTTGTCTTATTTCTTATAGTGGTTTATTCGGATGCGCTTTTATATAGTCTATGAGTTCATCCACCTGGGTAAAAGCAAGTGCACAAGTGGTATCGGCAGCCCCATAAAAGATGGCAATCCTTCCGGTTTCAGAATCATGCAGCGTCGCACAGGGAAATGTTACATTGGAAACAAATCCAATCGTCTCGTAAGGCTCTTCCGGAGTTAATATGTAGTTCTCACAGTCCACTATTACTTTGGATGGGTCATCAATATCTAATAATGCCGCACCGATGCTATAAATAAATCCGCTGCAAGTAGTGCAAACACCATGGTAGATTAATAACCATCCTTCAGTAGTTTCAATCGGTATAGGTCCCGCTCCAATCTTAGTGTTCTTCCACCAGTAATGGGTGGTTTTCATAACCACCTTGTGTTTTCCCCAATATGTCATGTCCGGGCTCTGGCTCAGGAAGATATCCCCAAAGGGGGTATGGCCGTTGTCGCTTGGTCGGTTAAGCATTACAAAATTACCGTTTATTTTTCTTGGGAACAAAACTCCATTACGATTAAACGGTAAAAAGGCATTTTCGAGCTGGATAAACTTCTTAAAATCCTGTGTCCTGGCGACTCCAATCGTAGGCCCGTTAAAGTAATTACACCATGTAATGTAATACGTTCCCTCAATCTCCACTAATCGCGGGTCATAACCGTAAAGGATTGGCTCAGCCGGGGTACCGTCTTCATTATGAAACTTGATAATCTCTTCTTCAATCTCCCAATCAATGGCATCTTTGCTTCTGCCCAGATGCAAGTTAGGATATCCATTTTTATGGTCTGCCCTGAAAACACCAATAAATCCGTCTTGATACGGGATGACGGCGCTGTTGAAAATCCTGTCGCCGCTTTTTATCGCCTTTCTTTCAATAACCGGATTCTTATCGTATCGCCACACGACATCGTGGCAGTCTTTGGGTTTTTCCTGCCACGGCATTTTGGGCAATGGCTTACCAATGATTGTCTTTTTCATTGTTTGTACTCTTTTCTATCAGCCACCCGTGTAACATTAGCTTGTTAAGCGGTTGCGACGTCTTCACCGCTGGCTTTTCGCCTTTCTCGTAATTCGGCTTCAATCTTTTCAACGCGTTTATCATTTAATGGGTATATAAGTGATAATAAAATCGACAAAACACCAACCCCAGCAGGAATCAGGCTGAACAGCAGAATCAAACCTTTCAGACTTTCTTGGGATTGCGCCTGATTTGGTTCAAATCCAACTTGAGACATGAGCATAAGTGCAATATAAGCACCGAAAGCCCATCCGAATTTCTGCGACATAGTCGAAGCGGAAAAGACTAAACCTGTTGTTCTGCGTCCACGCTTCCACTCAGCGTAATCAGCAGCGTCCGCATACATTGCCCACAACAGAACACTGAGCGGTCCGCCGGTCATCGAGCCGACAATTTGGAGCAGGAAAATCAGGCCCATTTGTTCGGCACGAAGAAAATAAAAAGAAGCCGTACTTGTGATTGCAATAATGAAAAGGATAACAAAGGCCTTTTTCTTGCCGACTACTTTGGCAAACCAGCTCACAAATACTACCCCAATTAACGCTGAAAGCTGTCCAATTGTATTGAATGCCGACACCAATGCTTCAAAACTATATGTTTTGGTTGTCAGGAAAGGCAAAGACAGTTCCCGCGAGCCAATAACATATTTAAAGTAATGTGCCGTCACGCTGCCGCGTACAGCAACGAACAGAATGAAAGTTATGGTTGTGGCGAGAAGTATCAGCCACGGGCCGTTGGTTATCAACTCGAATATATCTTTTTTAACGGACGATTTTTGCGTTTTGGGCGGCTGGACCCGCTCGCGCGTGCCCTTAAACGCAATCAGGAAAAAAATGACAGCCGCAATCCCGTAAGCGATAAATGAATATTGCCATCCATTTGCTTCATTGATGACCTCAATCTTATACTGAAGAAACCCACCTTCCGGATCAACAAATAATTTGGAGACGTCAAGTTCATATACATTAAAGCCAACAGTCTCAACAATATTATCAACCGACGTATTGACATAAGGATGATTATTCGTAGCTGCAGATACCAAGTATTTAATCGAATGGACTAAACGCCCTCCTTTGCCATCAGTAGCAGTAATAGTAACTTGAGCAATACCCTTTCCTAATTCCAAAAAAGTAAGTTTACTGCCGTCGATTTCAGGCGATATTACTTTCGTATTACTACTTTCTACTTCAAATGTTAAAATATCTCCGTCGAGGTCGCTGATGAATTTAGATAAGTCAATTTCTTCTTTTCCAAAACCGCTCTTTAACTGGAAATCCTTCGTTGAATCCTTAATAATCGGCTCACGGTTGCCTTTCGCAATCACATCAATATAAAAACCGATGGCCTTACTACCCCACCACTTATCTGTAGCCGTTAATTTGATTTTTGCATTTCCAATTTGTTTTTCTTTGACCAACAGCGTTTTTTCTTTGAGTTCAACCTCCACCACATTCTCATTCTGGTTTTCAACCGCATATTCAAACGGATTCCCGCCATTTCCTTTAAAGACGCCGGAAATATCAATTATATGCGTGTTAAAACCGGACTCCAGTTTAATATCGCTTACTGGATGAACAAGGGCAGGAAAATTATTATTAGCCGGATTGACTCTAAATCTGAATTCCAATTCGCCGGGAAGTCCCTCAGAATCTTCGACAGATAAAATAACTCTCGCATTTCCTCTTCCAACTTCGTTAATGCTAATGATTTGATTGTTCATCTTGGCATTAATAATTGATTCATCCCCCTTGCCAAAATATTTTACCATAGGCAGCAAAGAGGCGGAAACGATGATTCCCGCGGCAAAGGCAAAAAGAAATTTTATGGAAGAGACGGTAGTGCGTTCTTTTGAATCTGGTGAGATAACACCAAGCAACGCCGTGTAGGGGATATTGATTGCTGTATACAACATCATGATAGCAATAAATGTAACATAAGCCCAAATAAGTTTTCCCCTTGGATCAAAGTCAGGCACAGTAAAAGTTAACACCCCGACAATCGCGAACGGCACACACAACCAAAGTATATAAGGCCTGAATTTTCCCCAACGAGTTTTTGTGCGGTCGGCTATCATGCCCATCATCGGGTCATTGAAGCCGTCCCAAATTCGGCTTATGAGAAACATGGTAGCCGCAGCAGCAGCCGGAATAATAAATACGTCCGTGTAGAAAAAGGTAAAATACAGCATGAAGGTTTGCCAGTATAGTACTGAAGCAAGGTCCCCAAAACCATATGCGATTTTTTCTCTGAATGGCAGTTTTTGCACTTCGTTACTCATAGTACTTTCCTTTCTAACTTGTGTATTTGATTAGAATTTCTCCGACCGACAAACAGCCGCGCAAGACATTTGATTAAAATCGTCTGGAATGTTCTAAAATTCATCCATTCGTCCATACCTGCTCTTGCTTATAAAAAGGCCGTATTTGCTGCGTAATGCTAATCGCAACAGGGCTCTATTGCAAGCTTTTTCACAGGAATTATTTGGCATAATTTTTTGGTGGGGTAAAGAGACTCCGACCATGCAACCCTCTTTTTGTAAGCTCTGTCTGGCTGTGATGCAGTTTTCTTCCGCCAATACCAACCACACTGTTGCAAAAAAAGCCGCCCGCTTTTATCAGCAGGCGGCCTATTTACCTTTCTACGGCAAAATCACATCACGGGAAAAAGCATCAGTTATTAAGCTCGAAGTGGCCCCAAGGAACAGAACTATTGTAGTAGATGTACCATACGCCGTCTATCTTGGCAGGGAAACTGGAGGTAAATACGAACTTGTTCGTGTAATCAGTGTCGTTTACCTCTAATTTAGCCACGTTCCAAGAGTTTATGTAAGTACCTGAGGTCGCCTGCCAGCAGTATTGACCTGAGCCATTCT
>CAZOQJ010000166.1:0-4731 GCA_964581905.1 uncultured Pirellulales bacterium | reverse complement strand
AAAGCTTTATTTAGTTAAGGGAAACCATGCACGTAGATTATTCGCCCGAATATACGACCGTTTGGTCTTTTCCCGACCGTGGCAACTGGGCCACGCACAATTCTAAGTATCGTGGTAATTTTGCTCCACAGATAGCACGCAATATCATCGAGATGTATACAGAAAAGGGAGATTCTATTCTCGACCCGATGGTTGGCGCTGGTACTACCCTTATCGAGGCAAAATTATTAGCAAGAAATGCACTTGGCCTCGATATAAATCCGCAGACCGTCGAACTTGCTAAAGAATCTTTGCAGTTTAAGCACAATCCGCCAAGCCGGCAGAAAGCCCAGGTTGGTGACGCACGAAACTTATCTTTTCTAAAAGATAATTCCTTTGATTTGATTCTAACGCATCCGCCTTATATGAATATTATAAAATATTCCGAAGGCAAAATCGAAGGTGACCTATCAAATATCTCAAGCTTGTCTAAATTCTGTGATGAAATCGAGATAATTGCTAAGGAGCTTTTACGTATTCTCAGGCCGAACAGATACTGTGCTATTCTCATCGGAGATACCCGCAAGGCAAAACACCTTGTCCCTCTCGCATTTAATGTTATGCAGCGGTTCTTAAAAGTTGGCTTCGTATTAAAAGAGGATATTATCAAGGTTCAGCACAATTGCAAATTTACCGAACGCTGGCGACCCAAGGCGAAACAGGATAAATTTTATTTAATAATGCACGAACATTTATTTGTCTTTCGCAACTCTGTCCTGAGCAATGTCGAAGGAACCCAAACCTGATGAAAATCTCTCCTGCTTAAAATATAGTTGTTCCCTTTAGCGACACGCATTCAGTGTCAATCCGTGAAATCTGTGTCTAACAAGTCAGTGTTAGCCTGCGGTGAGCACAGTCGAACAGTCGAATGGGTCCGCGTTTAACCGTGTAAATCAGTGTCTAAAATCCAGTAAGCCAGCCGCATAATCTTATGAGGCCATCAAATGATGGCCTGTTGTCTAAGGCCGAAGTTTTAGCAGTCACTTAGGGACGATTGTAGCTTCGGACGAAGAATCAAACAAGGCATATATGATGAGCAGGTGGTGAAAGAAGCCTGTCGTACCAACATGGTACAGGCTTTCAATAAGTTTGGCCCCTACATAAACTCTTATAGGAAGAAAATATCTCCCAATCTCTGGACGGACTTGGAGAACATCGCGACTCGCTGGATGCATGAGGATGCGGTGTTACCAGATCGGCGACCAACAGGAGTTTTATAGTAGGCCCAGTCGAAGCGAAACGAATAGCGAGTAAATAGGGAAAGCCACTATTTATGTGTTATTTGCATCGGAGGTGTATCAATTCGTAATTGGCAGTCTCCTATCTTTGCCGAAGGCCTATCGAAAGCCACTTATGCCTGTCGGAAAGGCAATAGTAGTCCGTTGCAAATTTGTGTAAAAAAATATTGTATTGCGTGTTCAAATCGGGTATATTACTGCCTTTTAGTGTTTGACAGCCCAGTCAAACACATTTAAACAGAAGTGGTAATGTAGAAAATTATGTTTTTTTGAAAGGATGAACATAATGACTAAAAGACTGGTTTTCGCAAGTTATTTAACCGCAGTTGTGCTTTTTGCATTTTCCGGCTGTGAGCCTTCACCCAGCAAAACCACGGATAAGGCCAATCTCGCCAAATACGTTATGCGTGTAAACTGTGCCGCTTTTGACCCTTACACCGACAAGGCAGGAAACAAATGGCTCCCTGACCAGTATATGGAAGAAGGCGAAAAGTGGGGTGTTGTCTATGGAATGACTGTTGACCGTGGAGATTTGGATATCACCGGTACCGATGCACCGAAGATTTACGAGACCGAGCGTTATGGTATGGACGCTTACGAGTTCGTCGTCCCCAACGGCAAATACACCGTCCGGCTGCACTTTGCCGAAACGTACGAAGGAGTAACCGAAGCTGGAATGCGGGTTTTCTCGGTAACTATTAATAGTAAGACTGTTCTTGAGGACTTCGATGTTTTTGATGTAGCTGGCGGCCCTGAAAAACCCATTGTCAAGCAATTCAAGGGTGTTAAAGTAACCGATGGAAAGCTGATAATCGAATTTATTCCGGATATAGAAAACCCGGAGATTAACGGCATTGAAATATTCTCTAAATAGTCTAATTGGCCGTTAAGGCTAATTTGATAAGTGTCGCTGCGAGTCCGCCTGTGGCGGATTTAGCCCTACGCCTGTCCGCCGTATTTTTGGCGGGTTTTACGTGGGGTCTTGGCTCAAGAAAAAAAATATGGCACAAAAAAGAAAAAGCTCCAGCATGACAAAGACAGAAATGCTTGATACTGTTGGAAGTAAATACCTCAGGAAAAAAATTCCGCACTTTGAGGTGGGCGACGTGGTGGATGTCCACTGCAGCATCAAGGAGGCAGGTAAAGATCGCACTCAAATATTCACCGGCACAGTAATTGCCCGCAAAGGCCGCGGCATCAACGAAACTTTTACTGTCCGACGAATGGTTGGTGACGAGGGCGTTGAGCGAACTTTCCCGCTTCACTGCCCTACTGTTATTGATATCAGGCCCATTAGAAGCGGAAAAACAAGACGGGCAAAGCTGTATTTTCTCCGCAAGCGAACGGGAAAAGCGGTTCGGCTGGCCCAAAGGCACAGCGACCACACCGTCACAAAGTAACGAGGATACGAGATTTGCTGCTGAACAGGAGCAAACTATTATCCGACCCACAACGCCTTGGCCGATGGGGTGAAAAACATTGCGAGAGGTTCCTCAAAAGAAAAGGCCTAAAAACACTCACTTGCAACTTTGCCTGCAGAACCGGCGAAATCGACCTTATTATGGTTGCTTCTGACATGACCATTGTATTCGTTGAGGTAAGGACCAGGTCTGATGAATCTTTTGGCCCGCCTGATTCGTCTATTACGCATGCCAAGAGAAACCGATTGCTCAGGACCGCACGCCATTTTCTTGCCACTAATAATATTGAAAATCGTCCCTTTCGTTTTGATATTGTTGCTATAGTTCTCGGCCAAGCCGGCCGACCAAAATTAGAACATTACAAAAACACTTTTGTCCCTTAGGTGATATGGAGCTGTTCGACACACACTGTCATTTGACCTTTGATGATTTGGCTTGTGACATCGATTCTGTCATCGCTCGAAGCATCGCCGCAGGTGTCACCGGCTGGCTCACCATAGGAACCGACCCGAATGAAAACCAAAAAGCCGTTGAGCTCACTCAAAAGTTCGAAAATCTTTATGCTGCCGTCGCTATTCATCCCCACGATGCGAAAACCGTAACCGCCGACACTATCGCTGACCTGAAAAAGCTCGCCACAAATCCAAAGGTCGTCGCCGTCGGCGAGACCGGCCTTGACTATCATTACAACCATTCGCTGCGGGAGGACCAGAGACGCGTCTTCGCTAAGCATCTCGAAATCGCCGCCGAATCGAATCTGCCCGTTATCATTCATTGCAGAGAGGCCTTCGATGATACGATGGCTCTTTTGCAAAGTTACGGCTCCGGCGTAAGAAAAATCGTCTTTCATTGTTTCAGCGGCTCCGCAGAGCAGGCGAAAACTGTTCTCGACAAGGGCTTTTACATTTCTTTCACCGGAGTAATTACTTTCAAAAATGCTGAATATACTCGCCGTGCCGCCGAAGTTGTACCGCTCGCTCGACTTATGCTGGAGACTGATTGTCCTTATATGTCACCCGAGCCGATGCGAAAGCAGAAAGTAAACGAGCCGGCCTTACTCATCCACACCGCAAAATTCCTCGCCGGCTTAAAACATATGCCTCTTACCGACTTCGCCTCAGCCGTAACCGCCACCTCAAGGAATTTCCTCGGCCTGCCCGAGTAATCTTGCATTTCGCGTTTTAAATTTTAAGCTTCCCAATCGTCCCACTCCACCAGGTGTCCAAAAAACCCTCAACCCCATTTTCCAGTATTAAAATGGGCATTTTCGGACCATACTTGATTTTTAGCCCCTTTCGTCTATATTTATGTAGCAACCCATCGATTAGTAACTGGGAAGAGGTGGGTATGGACACCCAATGTCGCAGAGAGGTCCACGATTATTAAACTATATTTAGCCCCCAGTTTTACTGGGGGTTGTTAGCCGTCGTCGGTACGACGACGTTACAATGTCATTCCTGCGAAAGCAGGAATCCAAATGTTTAAAACATTTGAATTTTGGTAATTTGAATCTTGTCAAGGCGTAGGCCTTGCTGAAGTACTGATTGTTTAGGATTCAGATGCCTGTCCTGAGCAGGGTCGAAGGATTAGGACTTAACTTGTGGAGATTGTTTAGTTATATGCCGGGCGTTTTTGATAACAGTATAGTCACCCAGATTCAGCAGGCCAACGATATCGTTGATGTCATCAGCGAGCACGTCGCTCTAAAGCGCAAAGGCCGCGAGATGGTTGGCCTGTGTCCTTTTCACGATGACCATCGTCCGAGCATGAACGTAAATCCCGCAAAGCAAATCTTCAAATGTTTTGCCTGTAGTGCCGGCGGCGACGTCTTCAAGTTTGTCCAGATGCGTGAGAACCTCACCTTCCCACAGGCCATAGAAAGATTAGCCGACCGCGCAGGCATTCGCCTGCCTGCCCCAAGCCGAAAGTCAAAACTCAATCGGCCATCGGATATCGGAGTTCCCCAATCAATTGATAACAACGAGCTGGCAAGGGTCAACACCTGGGCCGCTAAATACTTCCAGAAAAATCTT
>CAZOQJ010000165.1:0-4756 GCA_964581905.1 uncultured Pirellulales bacterium | reverse complement strand
AAATACACACTGTCAACACATTCAATACAGAAGTATGGTATGAAGCGTTGTTGTTTACCATTCAGTTCAGAGGAAAAAAGCACCTTCTTCTCATGACTTATGACATTAAAGATAGAAAGCATTCAGAGGAGGCGCTGCGCGAGACGACTCAAACACTTCAGGCGGTGATTCAAGCGTCACCGTTACCCATCTGTACCCTGGACAGAGAGCTAATCGTCAAGACATGGAATCCGGCGGCTGAGCGAACCTTCGGTTGGAGTGCACAAGAAGTCATCGGACGTAAATATCCCGCTATCCCTGAAGAGGAAATGGATGAGGCCGATGCCTTGCTCTCGCGTGCACTGGAAAGCGGATTAACTGAAGTGGAAACAATTCGCCAGCGGAAAGATGGTTCTCTGATTGACGTCAGCATCTCAGCGGCGCCACTGCATGATAGTCGCGGTAATATTAATGGCACTATGGCAGTGCTTGCTGACATAACCGGGCGCAAGCGGGCCGAGAAGGCGCTGAAGAAAAGCAATCAGCTTTTAAGGGATACCGGAGAAATGGCCAAGGTCGGAGGTTGGGAGGTTGACCTCTCGACCAAGGAGGTCTTTTGCACGGAAGAGACCTGTCGAATCCATGGACTCGAGCCGGGATATCTGCCGAAGGTGGAAGAAGCCCTGAATTTCTATGCTCCCGAATCCAGGCCAGAGGTAGAGGCAGTATTGAAGAAAGCTGCGGAAACGGGCGAACCATACGACCTTGAGTCCCTTTTCATTCCTTCAGGCAGCAAAAATAAGATTTGGGTGCGGTCGATTGGAAGAGCCGTTTACAGCGGCGGTAAAATAGTAAAACTTGCAGGGACTTTTCAGAATATCGATAAATATAAAAGGGCGGAGGAATCGCTCCGCCTCTCTGAAGAGAAGTTTGCCAAGGCGTTCAGTTCCAGCCCTGCAGCGATCCTCATCACCACGCCTAAAGAAGGCCGGTTCATCGACCTGAATGAAATCACGATAGGAATGTTCGGATATACGCGAGAAGAGGTGGTGGGGCATACCTCAAAGGAATTGAATATGTGGGCCAGTTATAATGACCGCGATATCATGTTGCAGAGCATACGGAGGGAAATCGCTGTGAACAATATGGAGGTCAGGTTGCGCAGGAAGTCGGGCGAGGTTTTTGACAGCATCATCTCGGTCGATATTATAAACATCGGAGGCACGGAATGCCTTATTTCAACGGTAGTTGACGTCACCGAGCGCAAAAAGGCAGAAAGTGCACTGCGGGAATCCGAACAAAAGTTTAGAACTATTTTTGATAATACAAGCGACGGAATGTTTCTTCTTGATTTGGAAGTCAAAAAATTCTCAATGTGCAATAAAGCCTGGTTGCAAATGCTGGGCTATACTCAGGAAGAATTTATGAATCTGACTATCGAAGATTTACACCTCAAAGAAGACCTTCCTCTTATTTATGCACAAGTTGAAAAATTCGTAAAAGGGGGAAAGGGAATACGTAATGATATCGGATTTAAGCGAAAAGACGGAAGTGTTTTTTTCACTGATCTGAGCCCGGATATGGTAACACTTGGTGGGAAAAGACATATATTAGTTTTCATTAAAGACATCACGGAGCGCAAGAAGGCAATCGAGAAGATTTATGACTACCAACAACAGCTTAAAGCTCTGAGTTATCAGTTATCGCTTATCGAAGAACGCGCAAAACGAAAAATCGCTGCAGAACTGCATGATAACGTCGGCCAGGAACTGGCTGTGGCTAAATTAGAGTTACAATCTTTGATGAGGTCCAGCCCTGATACCAAAATGTCGGACTCAATAAACAGCATATGCGGGGAAATTACACATATAATGGATGATGTACGCTCGTTGACGTTTGAGCTCGGTAATCCTTTGCTGGATAAGATAGGTTTAACGGCTGCCCTTGATAAATACATTACTGAAGAAATTCAGGCAAAATTCAGAATCAAGTGTGAATTAATTGACGAGGCAGGGGCTCAAGACCTTGAGGAGACTGTTCGTACAGTGCTGTACCGTAGTGCCCGAGAGCTGCTTATTAACTCTGTCAAGCACGCTCGGGCACATAATATAAAGGTTCGTATTTACCAATCTGCCGGCCTGCCCCCGCGTCTGCCGACGCGAGTCGGGGCGGCGGGTAATATCCATGTTTGCGTTGAAGATGATGGAGTGGGATTTGAAGTTAGCAGGATTGCATTACTGCCAACCAAAACCGGAGGATTTGGCCTTTTCAGTATCAAAGAGCAGTTAGAATACATAGGGGGAAATCTTCAGATTGAATCCAGTGTCGGTCACGGCACTAAGGTTACTATTGGCTGTCCTCCGAAATTAAAACCCGCCTTCGTTTGAAGCTACGGCGAGGCAGGCAGCCGGCCTAGGTTTGATAAGGGGTTTAAATATGAATATCTTAATCGCGGATGACCATGGAGTTGTACGAGAGGGACTTAAACATATGATTTCAGAGCAGCCGGACATGGAGGTCGTTGGGGAAGCTGAAAATGGTCAGATGACAGTTAAACTCGCCAGGAAATTGACGCCGGATGTTATATTAATGGACATATCTATGCCTGATATGAACGGTATTGAGGCAACTCATCTTATTCTGAAAGCAAATCCCGCTATCAAAATCATAGCCTTATCTATGCATTCAGAAAAACACTTCATTGTAGAGATGCTTCAGGCAGGGGCTTTGGGGTATGTCCTGAAATCTTATCTCTTTGAAGAGGTGCTTAGGGCAATAGAAGTTGTCCAGAATAACGGTTATTATCTAAGTCCCAAAATAACCGATATTGTGGTAGAGGATTATACCAGCAAGGAAGTGTTGCCTGATAAATCACTTGCCAGTGGTCTGACAGCTCGTGAACGTAAGATTATTCAGTTTGTAGCGGAAGGTCTGACCACCAAACAAATTGCTTTACGTTTGAAAATAAGTCCCAAGACTGCTGATGCAAACCGGCGACGTGTTATGAAAAAACTTGATATTGACAACGTTGCAAGCCTGACAAAGTATGCCATCCGAGAGGGATTGACTGCTGCAGAATTTTGACCAATCCGCCTTCACTAATGCAGCTTCGTAGCCGTAGGCTACTACGGCAAAGTAGGCAGCTTCCGACTTCCTCCCTTAGGGACTACGCCGGACAAGTCGCATTGAAGAATTGTAACGTCGCTTTTAGTACCTTCCGCTCGGTTTATTTCCTGGGCCGTATCAGGCGTGGCGAACTTGCCGAGAAAATCCTTCTCTAACCCGGGCTTAGGCCTCGACTCTTCCGAGGTTTTTCCTAAAAAGCAAGTTTTTTCCTGCTGAAAATATAGGATTAACCTGCGCTTGGATTCTTTTCAATGGTCGTATAATGCTGTGAGATTTCAGTGTGCTAAATTATGAAAGTATGCCGTTGGGCTGCCTTTTATGTATGGGGGGGCAGCCCAACGGAACAAAATTACGAGTAAGACAAGACACATCATAAAGCGCTGTGTAAAGTTCATAAAAAAATGAAATGCAGCAGATGGCAAAGACCTTTTGCCCAAATTGCAAATGTGTTTGAAAAGAATTCCTGCATGAGCCTTACGTAATTTACGCTGCAAGTTACCTTTCCAAAAATTTTCAAGCAAAGATAGGATTAGATGCTTTGTGAAAGGTCTCGGTTAAGAACGATGCCGGAAAATCGCCAGACTTTCTCAAATTGTTCGTGGGACATATTCAGTTTGCCAAAACCGGGGTCGGCGATGACGACCATCCGGTCTGATACATTGAGCACGGCGACACAATGGTCGGACAAAAAAGCTTCTTTTATGACAACCAATATAATGCCCTGACCCTTTAGCTGATTAATCGAATCGAAGTGTTGGTACCGGCATTTCAGGCCTTTATTGCCGTAGCGGTTTTGAAGGGCGGTGTAAAGATACCCTGGAAAAGTGCCGGTGATGGGGTTTGAGCGAGCAAGAACGGCCATTTCACCTTCTTGGGCTTGAAAGCCGAGTTTCCGTAGAGCGGTTACCGCTGCAGCAGGGCCACACGTATAGTTTCTGCTCTGAAGGCAAATACCATTGAAATCAACGATGGTCTTAAGATTCGACAAATCATCTTTGAGTAAAGCGGGGGCAATAAGGGGTGAGATTGATGAGTGAACAACAAACATAACCATCAAGACACAAGCTACGACCTTCTCGGATTTGCGAGGAAGATGCGGCAGCACCGTGGTCAGACCCATAGTGATAGCCAGGGCCAAGATAATAAACCTGAATTGTCCGGTCGCAAGCCAGATGTTGATGTATCTTGTAGTTACTAATATCGCAATGAGGGAAAATGAAAGAATGTATCCAATTAACCAATATGGTTTTTGGAGACGTGAGAAAACTCTGCCGAGAATGGTTCCAAAAATGGCAACCAGTATCACACAAAAAGCATCGAGCCAAAGCTCCATCTTTTCCCTTTTATCCAAATCCGTTTTAGAGGACTCGACCTCATGGTAGCTAAGAAGACTACCACCACTTACAGCCGATAATATGGACAGTCGGAGCTGAAAAGTCAAGAAAATTATCTGAAAATGGGCGTTAATATTGAAGGTTGTTAATTTGGGGATTCTATGTTGGTTATAACACGTGAATATTGACAGGCAAGCTGTTTAGATTTGTAATCCGGCGTTGAGGATAGTAAACTAATCCCGAGGTTTCGTGGCTTTGATGACAGACAAAACAAAAATATATACGGTCAGCCAGGTCAATTCGCTAATCAAGGGGAT
>CAZOQJ010000164.1:0-4793 GCA_964581905.1 uncultured Pirellulales bacterium | reverse complement strand
TCAAAATCACCGATTTTATCCGTCCTGTACTCAACATTATATACACAGCTTGCTCTGCCAGATAAATCTACAGATACATTCGCCAGGGCATCCTCCATCGGAACAGAGCTGTGACCATATCTGTTAATACCTTTTTTGTCGCCGAGCGCCTTTAGTAAACACTCACCCAGACATATCGCAATATCCTCAACCGTATGGTGCGCATCGACCTTCAAATCACCTCTGGCTTTGACAACCATATCGATTTTACTGTGTTTACTGAGGTGGGTGAGCATATGGTCTAAAAAGCCGATGCCAGTATCAATCTCATATTTGCCAAGGCCATCCAGATTAAGCTCTACGGTAATATCGGTTTCTTTCGTCTTTCTATGGGTTTTAGCGATTCTGGCTTCCATAAAAACATCCTTATTTGATAACTGGTTATTATTTAAGCATTTAACCAAGTTCTGATAAGATTTCCTTCAAAGCTGAAATTAGCTTGTCATTCTGCTCTGGCGTACCAACTGTAATTCTCAATTTATCCTTCAACTTCGGATAATTAAAGTATCGGACATATATACTTCGCTGCGTCAATTTTTCATAAACTTCGGCTGCCTTAGTGTTTTTGCATTTCGCCAGGACGAAATTTGCGGAACTATCAGGAACATTAAAACCGAGATTGCTGAGTTGCTCTATCAGTTTTGTGCGCTCGGCTTTGACTTTTTCGATATTTTCTTTGAAATACTTTTGGTCTTTAATCGCTGCTGTGGCGAGAGCTATAGCAACAGCATCGACATTGTAGGAATCCTTGACCTTCATAAGGCCGGCTATCAAATCCGGCTGGGCTATTGCATATCCGAACCGAAGCCCCGCAAGGGAATATCCCTTGCTCATCGACCGAAGGATGAGCACATTATCAAAATCTTTCACCAGCGTCGTGCAATTATTTTCAGCAAAATCCACATATGCTTCGTCAATCAGCAGCACACCTGACAACTCATCGGCTAATGAGGCGAGCTCTCCGACGTCTATAAAAGTGCCGCTCGGAGCGTTTGGATTACAAACAATCATCAAGGCCGTACCAGCGTTTGCCAATTTGGCCGGCAGATTAAATTCATTGTCAAAAAGTACTTCAATCGCTTTACAATTTTGCAATTTAGCTAAAACCGGATAAAGTGAGTACGTTGGAACCGGGTAAGCGACAGGCCGGTCTTTGTCACAAAACGCCTGAAAAGCTATCCGCAGTAATTCATCCCCGCCATTGCAGCACAGAATATTATCTGGCTTGACGCCATTTACCTCCGCTGCCGCCCGGCGAAATGCACTTCCCATCGGGTCGGGATATCGCCGAAGCTGTTCGGGCTGTATTTCTGCCAAGGCCCTCATTACGTTAGACGAAGGTGGATAGGGATTCTCATTGGTATTGAGCTTTACGATGTTGGTTTCTTTAGGCCTGCCCTCCGTAGCCTCGGCGAAGGAGGGCTGATATCCCGGCTCATAACCTTTCGCACTTTCAATATTTCGTCGAAAATAGCCCATATTCACTTCGCTCTCGTATTGCGTTGCGCGTATTGCGTACAAATAATCACATCGCCTATCCGCTACACGCTGTACGCTAAACGCTATCTGCTTCAGATTATACGCATAGATGCCCGGAAGTGGAAGGGCGATTTTGTAAAAATCGATGTGCTTATGTTAAGCGGGCTTTTGAACAAAATGGGATAATAACAATAGAAAATTTAACAGGTGAGCTTGTCCTCCGTAGCTTTAGCGAAGGAGGAAGCTTGGCAGAACCTCTGCTAAGACCTGGAAATGACCGTCACTTCCATCAACTCCTCAATGGACATGTCAAATAAACTTTCCTGCTGGCCCAACCGATTCATATAAGTTATTGTATGAGTTACTACCTGTTGCTCCAGGCAGAACTGCACATTAATCGCACACACCACCAGGAATATTAGGGTTAGTGCAATAACAGCTTCCTTTTGGGTATTTCTTTGCTTATACTTTGTCTTAAACATAGCTGATGTATCTCATAAAAACCAATAGCGAAATATAAAGTATCTCTATTTAAAATATACACCATAAATCAGCTAAGCCAAGATGGCAGCTTTGTAAGCACAATATTCGTTATTTTTAAAACAATAAAATGCTTATTTTATTGGACTACCGGCCCAGCTTTAGAAAGTATTTATATGAATCACAAACCAAGAGTTATTTTTGGCAGTAGTCAATTAGGCGGGCGATTTCGCTTCGCAGGTCTTTACGCTGGACAATCATATCCACAAAGCCGTGCTCAAGCATAAATTCGGCAGTTTGAAACCCTTCCGGCAGCTCAACTTTTATGGTCTCAGCGATTGTTCGGGGACCGGCAAAACCAATCAATGCGCCGGGTTCAGCTATTATAGAATCGCCAAGCATTGCAAAGCTCGCTGTTACCCCGCCGGTAGTAGGGTCGGTCAAAACAGAAATGAAAAGTCCCTCTGCATCATCGAATTTAGCAAGCGCTGCCGAAGTTTTGGCCATCTGTCCTAACGACACCACTCCTTCGTGCATCCTTGCTCCGCCGGAGCAGCTAACAACAACCAATGGCAGTTTTTCCTGCATTGCCATATCGACCGCAGTGCAGAGTTTTTCGCCGACAACGAAACCCATCGAGCCCATCAGGAAATTCGGTTCCATCGCACCAAGAATAATGCCTCTGCCTTTGATAAAGGCCTTGCCGATAAGTATTGCCTCCTTGGCACCGGATTTTTTCTCGTCGTCTTTTACACGCTGTTTATAGGTAGTACCCCTGAATTTAAAGCCCAGAGGGTCGCTGGTCGTCAAGTCGCCAAGAATCTGCTGAAAAGAATCTCCATCGACCAAATATCGAATTCGAGTCGCTGCGCCGATTCGAAAATGATGGTTACATTCGGGACAAACGTTAAGATTTCTCTCAACATTTTCTCTATAAAGCATATGCTCACAGCCCGGACACCGCAACCACAGGCCATCGGGCATGTCTTTACGCGGCTTCAGTGAAAAGCCGTTCCATTTTGATTTCACTTCTTCAGCCATAGCTATACCATCTTACTAAAAAGATATATTAAAGTCTTACCATAAATTCACAGATGTGGCTACAAAAATTATCGGCGATTAGCCGTTTTGAAGTGAAGTAGTGAAAAACCTGCTTGTGTTTATAAATATAGCTTTTTAAACAATTAATCCTGCTAAACACAAGCTACAGGTGAACCAGCCGGTCTGCTGTTTTTACCCGGTAACACCGGTCGCTAATAAAGCTTAGAGGTATAATACAATTCGCCAGACATACTGCCCACCCGCTTTAAAGAGCGACTAACAATATGTCTGGCGAATATCAAGAATTCACTATTGTTACCAGCAGGAGTATTTCAATCGCTTAACCGACCTGAACAGCGACGCGGCTCATAAGCTCTTCAAGCCGTTTGGCAGGAGCATCCAATCCGCCAATAATAGTGTAAACCCTTAAAGAATCTCTCGCATCTTCATAGATTCCCCGGTGGATGGTCGCCTTGCCGGTTATCTCTGACAAAACGTCAAAAGCGTAGTTGATGTTGTCCTGTAAGCCTTTAACATTCGCCATTAACTTCTTGCCGCCAACAACTATGCAGCCAGCCACCTTGGCGGTGGATAAATTAAACCCATTGGCCAGCAACGTCTTCTCCAGGTTCCGTTTCACGGCCTCGGATATTGCAAACCTGTCAACAAATTTATCTACTCTGGTCAGGCCCATTATTGCACAACCGCCCGCTCCCATAATGCTGTGATAATCTACAGGGTCAAAAGAGGTATACCCACTGCTTAAGGCACTGACCCTGTTAAAGATATCAAACAGACCAGATACCGTCATGTTTATGCTGGGCCAGAAGGACTTTACTGTCATCCCTGGATACAGCTTACTAATCTTTTCATTATCTATGATGATAAGCGGTGATATTTTTCCCTCTGCTGCCATCTGGCTTAATTCACAGGCCACATCATGCGCATTTTGCGCTACCAATGGGGAGCTGGCTTCGCCTACCGTCGGTAAAGTCATAATCGCCCCCACCTTCTTGTCCGGTTCGGTTAGCCCAATATACCGAGCATATCTTTTACCAATCTCTATCAAACCCGATGCACTTCCACCACCTGTGCCTCCACCGGCTCCAAAACAAACCATAATGTGGTCAACCTGAGTACCAAATGTTTGCCTGGTCAGGTGCAAAATTTCCTGCCGATATTGCTGGCTGGCGTCTTTACCTCTTTCCATATCCTTACCCGCACCTTTTTCCCCGATGTCCATCAGGAACTTTTGGTTTTGGGGAATCTCCAGCAAATCCAAATCATGATGTGTGGTATTCACTGCCAGGACTTTTTTATAACCCTGGTCATAAAAAGCCTTAGCTATTCTTCCGCCACACTGACCTGAGCCAATCCAAGCATAGCGAGTAGAGCCCTTAATGTTGTCTTGAACACCGACTTCCTCGCTGATAAGAGGCTCATATTGTTCCAGCTTTAAAGTGGGAAGTTCCCATGTACCAAAATTAAAATTAAATGCTCTTTTTGGCAATGTCGGCTTTTGTACAGAAGAGGCTTTGGTTGTGCTAGCGGCCTTTCCCGTCGGGACAGTACGCTTTTTCGCTACCGTACTGCTACTTTTAACTCCTTTTTTCGCCATTTTTGTTCTAGCGGCCTTTCCCGTCGGGACAGTACGCTTTTTCGCTACCGTACTGCTACTTTTAACTCCTTTTTTCGCCATTTTTGTTCTAGCGGCCTTTCCCGTCGGGACAGTACGCTTTTTCGCTACCGTTCTG
>CAZOQJ010000163.1:0-4797 GCA_964581905.1 uncultured Pirellulales bacterium | reverse complement strand
TTGGCAATGTTGCGGCGCCTCCTAATTGCAACCTGGCGCCGGTTATAACGGGACCTTACAACTTCTGGACATCGCCGTAGCGAAAACGTATCAACTTGCATAATGACAAGGGGCTGTGAGTAATTAAGCTCACAGCCCTTTTTCTTTTTGCTCCGTTAGAAAATAAAGAAAGGCAATTATTGGCTTTTCTTCAGAATTTCCATTAGTTCGTCTTCTGTCAGTACAACAGGATTACCTTTCATACTGCTTGATTTTTGGGCATTTGCTATGACTGCCGGGAAGTCCTGCTCTTTCAATCCAAACTCCCCGCTGCCTCCCCACTCTTGTCTTCGCCTGCCCCTGCGTCTCCCGACGCAAGTCGGGGCAGCGGGACAAGAAGACGTGGGGGGAAACGCAGGGGCATGCGACGGCGGCGGCACTTTTAATTGCAGGCAGATATCCTGCACCCACTTCAGACCATCAGATGCCTTTGCAGCGACATTGCCGGTCAGAAGCTGAGCTATCTGGTCATACCGGGCCAATGCCGCAGAGTCACTTTGCCTATCCTGCAATGCCTGAATATTGGCCTGCATAACATACGGCAACAGCCGAGCGCATATCACGCCGTGGGCAGCAGAAATCATACCGCCTAATGGGCCCGCAAAGCCATGGACAGCACCCAACCCGGCGTTGGCCAGGGCTAATCCGCTAAACAAACTCGCCAGTGACATATCCTGCCGGGCATCTCGGTTGCTGCCGTCTTCATAAGCCGCTAACAAGGAACGTCCAGCCCTTTTCAATCCCTCTCTGCAGATTCCATCCGTCATCGGATTTGCCTTATTCGAAACGAAAGCTTCCATAAGCTGAGTGAGCGCATCTAAGCCGGTGCTGGCGGTTACCGATGGTGGCATCGAATAAGTCAGTTCCGGGTCAACCACCGCTAAGCGAGGCAGCATCATTGGACTTCGCATGCTTACCTTGACTTTATGTTTAGGTACGCCAATTACCGCATTTCGCGTAGCCTCAGCACCTGTTCCAGCTGTGGTTGGCATTGCAATGTAAGGTACAGGACTTTGAGTGATGGGTTTGCCAAGACCAACAACCTCCAGATAATCTTCCAGTTCGCCGGCGTTTGTCAGCATCGCTGCAATGGCTTTACCGGTATCGAGTACGCTGCCGCCGCCGATGCCGATAACCAAATCGCTTTTGTTATTGCGGGCTTGTTCAACAGCCTGTTTTACTATAGTTGTTGTCGGCTCAGAAGTAACGTTGAAGGTAACATATTCAATTGCCTGGTTTTTGAGCTGTTCGAGAATTGGTTCAGCACGTTCGGTGGTACGGCCGGTAATAACAAAGGCACGTTTTCCCCTCTTTGCCGCCAATGGCGCAACTTCCCGGCTCGTGCCGGGACCAAATATAATTCGCGTAGCGGTCGCAAATTCAAATCTCATAACCAATCTCACTCAAGATAAACATTTGCAACTAACCCCAACCGTTTTCATCAGGGAACACATTAGTATATTTAATACTGCTGCGTGGTTCAGCCATCATATCCGCCACAGTATCACGCCATTTTTGATAGTGCGTCGTCTCTTTGTGCTTAGCCGGGTCGTTCGGCGTGCGATAGACCTCAACCAGCACAAAGCGGCTGGGGTCATCCTGCTTTTGAATGACATCGAATCTGGCAATACCGGTTTCCTGCACGCTGTTGCGGGCGTTTTCAAGGGTAGCGGTCTTGAAAGATTCAATCTGGTCGGGCTTAACATGGACAAAAACATGGACTATAAACATAATACTCTCCTTACAGTTTCCAAAATTCAAGCTGAAGTTTACCAGATAAGCTGTATGTGGACAAATAATTCCTGCGACGTGTAAAAGATAGGAAGTGCATTTAATTAGTATCTGTTGCGGGAACCGTAATTGGGCCAAAACCCCGCGTAAAACGCGGGGCTAAATAGTTCTTATTACGTGTTTTTTGTTTGCTTATCGGTTTACTTCGGATTTCGGCACCGGCCAGAAAACATTATCGCCGTTGTCTGCCCACCTTTTAATTCGGCCTTCACTATCCTTCCCGGATTTGCCTCCATCATCGGTAAAATTAAGGCCGACACTATAGAGAATGAAACCATCATCGGTTTTTTTATAAATCAGCGATTCGTTACTGAATGGGTCCATCGGCAGCTCTTTCAGATATCCTGCCGTGACCAATTCGTCCAGGTTCGCCGGATATTCATTTTTCTCCAATCGCCACTGCTTAAGTGCCAGGACAGTTACCGTTGCCTGATGCAATGCCCTGCCGCGATACGCTATTTCGGATATTCGGTCCACAGCGGGCATTAAGATATTTATTAAAAGATACCTGTATGACGACAGGGACGAAATCATATTCTCAAAGTCGTTAGGGTTGCCAGTGTGCCTTTCATAAGGGCTAATCTTACAACGTTTTCCCAACCGGTCATAAAACTCGTTAGCCTTATTCATTGTTTTATTACGGCCTGCCTGCACCATAGCTACCCCTGTAAAAAAAGGAAAACGTACCATACTCAAATTATCAGGGCCTGTGAAAATATCCTCGAGATAAACCAGCTTATGGGGGACTATGTGCCCTCCACCCGGTCCGCCCTCTGTAAACAGATGCTGGACCGTATCCATAAAGAACAGCCGTTCGCCTTCCATATTCATAAACGGATAACCTTGTGGGTAAATCTGTAACAACTGCTGCTGGAAATGTTTTAGGTCGACCGGTGATAATTCTTTCGTTTCCACGACATTCAATATCTCCTCGTGGGCCATATTGCCGATAGCAATTCCAACTAACTGTTCTATAAGGATTCCTTTCCCTTGCCATTGGCTGCCGGAGCGAGCAATTGACAGACAACTTTCCATGGCCTGGAGCGGCTGGCTTGCGTCTATTTGCGTTCGTGTCCGCAAGATTCCGAGTCTTGCCAGACCTCTTATGGGGTGCAGATGAGGCAATGTGATATTAAACAGCGATTTATCCTCATCCTTAGCATTAGGGTCATATTGGTATTCTTTGTAGCAGTATGATTTCAAGCTGGCCGCCACAAATTCCTGCCAGGCAGATTCATTAAGTTCGACCCATTTTTTGATTTTTTGTTGCTCTTCATCGTTCAAATTTCTAAAACCTGTACGTTGTAATGCAGTATGGAATATCCCGCTTAATTCGTTGTCCGGCTCAACAAAAAGTGCTATCGCCTTTTCATAGTGCGGCCATGCGTTATCCTCATCTCGAGCCTGCGGTTTATTCATCTGATTAATTAGCGCCAGATAGTCAACATTTATGGTCGGCTTGCCGGTAAGGAACCATACCGTATAAAAGCAAAATAGCACAATCAGGATACCCACCGTTTGAAAGGTCCTTGCGATGACTGTTCGCCAGAGTGGTCGACAGCGTTTTTTGGCCCGGCGCAATAAGACCGCCAGCAATTTCACATCGCCGAACTCGGCGATTAGCTGCTGCGCTTTTTGTTTTTTTTCTTCATTGGTTTCGCAGTCTTTTAGCTCATCTTCAAAATGCGCTGCTAATTCCGATTGGACATCGGCCCGGACTTTTTTTCGATACCTCATCTTTCTGATAACAAGTTTTATAAATTCAGCCGCACAGGCAGGAAGATTTTGTAAGTCGCTTTGCCTTTTTTCCTTTTTCATAATTCGGCTCTCCATTTTTCAACTAAAGAGTTTACGGAGCCATTTATTTTTCTCTGCGTTCTTTGTGGTAAATGTTTATGCTGGTACGAGAGCTCCGCCGAAGACAAAATTTAAGCCGGCTGTCAGCTCCTTAAGCTGGGATTTTTGTCTTACAAGCTCGTCTTTTCCTTTGCTGGTGATGGAATAATATCGCCTTTTCCTGCTGGATTCGTTCTTTTCCCATTTGCCTTTGACGAGTTTTTTCGCCTCCAGATTGTAGAGCAGCGGGTACAGCGTCCCTTTGCCGAGAGTTAAGATATCGCTGCTTCGCTGCTCGATTGCTTGGCTTAGCTCGTAGCCGTACATCGGGCCGCGCGAGAGAATCTCCAGCACTACTACCGGAGCAACACCTTTTAACAACTGACTTTCAAATTTCATAAAATTCTCCTTTTGTTCTTTTAGACACGGATTTACACTGAATCAACATAGTCATACGTTATTATTTATATTTTGCTATACCTATTTTGCTATACCTATTATGCTATACATACTATGCAATGTCAACTAAAAAATCCAAAATTATTAATTTTTTTTAGGTCTGGACGATAGCGTTGATTATCCCAAAATTTCTTGCAAAAAAGCGGATTTTACCTAAGATAGTATAAAAATCGGGTTAATGAACAAAATTTTCAGTTCGACTATACTAAATAGCAGATTGTGTAGAAATTTGGAGCAGTGGCCGAGCGGCTTAAGGCGACGGTCTTGAAAACCGTTTTACCCTTTCGGGTAACGGGGGTTCGAATCCCTCCTGCTCCGTTCTTCGCTTCGCTACGAACGGCAGGCCGTTCTTCTCACGGCGATATGAAAGACACGGCCGTTTTGAGGTTGAAAGATGTGGTATGTATATATTCTTAAAATGGCTGATGGGGAATATTATGTCGGCTCAACTAACGACCTAAAGAGGCGAATGGAAGAACATGCCGCAGGCCGGGAAATTTCAACAAAGTGGCGACTTCCGGTGACTCTGGAAGCATATATCGCGGTTAAGTCGGAGCGAACAGCGCGTCGTCTTGAAAAATATTTGAAGACATCGTCTGGAAAAACAACGCTAAGGAAAAGAATTTTACCCGACGAAGCAATAGCGTAGTCGGGCCCTCCTGCTCCGTTCTT
>CAZOQJ010000162.1:0-4881 GCA_964581905.1 uncultured Pirellulales bacterium | reverse complement strand
AATTTTCTATTCTGTTTTCTTAGGTTTTTTAATGAGCACCTGCTCACATGGAATACTGGCGCTATCTATAGAACTGCATAAAAAAGGAGCATCTAATCCCGCAGTAATAGCATTTTTGCTTGCCTCTCCCTGGGCAAATATAACAATTACAATAATACTGGTAGGATTTTTCGGGGCAAAAGCCCTGTTTATCATTCTTTCAGCTATTATCATCGCCATAATTACAGGATTTATCTTTCAGATGCTTCAAAGAAAAAACCTTATAGAACAAAACGAGAATTCCGTAGGCAGCGAAGAAGGATTCTCTATCATAAATGATATTAAAAAAAGATATAAAAACTATAGATTTTCTATGAAGACAGCCAAGGCCGACATAAAGGCAATATTTAGTGGTATTGCATCTTTAAGTAATATGGTATTATGGTGGGTCCTGATAGGTATGGGTATTGCCAGCGTAGCAGGGGCGTATGTGCCCTCAAATATATTTCAAAATTATATGGGGCCGACTATAGCAGGTCTGTTTGTGACGCTTATCATTGCCACAATATTTGAAGTGTGCTCCGAGGGCTCGGCTCCAATGGCATTCGAACTCTTTAAACAAACGGGAGCCTTAGGTAATAGTTTTGTATTTCTTATGGCAGGAGTAGTTACTGATTATACAGAGATAGGGCTACTATGGCACAATGTCGGCAAAAAAACCGCTATTTGGCTTCCTTTAGTAACTGTTCCGCAAGTAATATTATTAGGAATTATTGCAAATAGCATATTTTGAAAAAGGTAAATGGAGGTTATCAATGAATCTTAAAGGTACACAAACAGAAAAGAACTTGTTGACGGCGTTCGCAGGTGAATCACAGGCCAGGAATCGCTATGCGTATTTTGCAAGTCAGGCAAAAAAAGAAGGCTACATGCAAATTTCCGCTATCTTTGAGGAAACAGCCAACCAGGAAAAAGAACACGCCAAGCGGGAGTTCAAATTCCTGCAAGGCGGCGAAGTGGAAATTGCTGCAGCATTTCCTGCCGGCGTCATTGGTAACACGGTCGAGAATCTAAAGGCGGCGGCAGCAGGTGAGAACTATGAAACGACCGAGATGTACCCCGGCTTTGCGAAAGTCGCAGACCAGGAGGGCTTCTCGGAAATCGCAGAGGTATTTAGAAACATAGCTGTTGCCGAGGCCCGCCACAGAGACCGTTACATCGCGTTAGAAAAGAATATCGCAGCGGGAAAAGTCTTCAAGCGGGAAAAACCAGTCCGATGGGTCTGCAGAAACTGCGGTTATGTCCACGAAGGCACAGAGGCTCTTGATGTATGTCCTTCATGTGCACATCCGCAGGCGCATTTTGAGCTGGAGGCAACCAACTACTAAAGCAGGAAATGAGTATCTAATTAAGTATTGTTAAATGAAAGAAATTGATATAGTCAAATTCTGAAAGGGGGCTAATTATGGCCGAGGAGCTTCAAATTTACAAATGTAATGTATGCGGCAATATCGTTGAAGTGCTTCATGGTGGGGTCGGCGAGCTGGTTTGCTGCGGCAAGCCGATGGAACTTCTGATTGCCAAAACTGCCGATGAAGGCAAGGAAAAGCACGTGCCGGTGATTGAGAGAGTCGACGGCGGAATCAAGGTAAAAATCGGCAGCGTTCCTCATCCGATGGAAGAAAAACATCACATTGAGTGGATTGAGGTCATTGCTGACGGCAAGGCCTACCGGCAGTTCCTCAATGCCAGCGACGCACCTGAAGCCGTCTTTAATATCCAGGAAGGAACCATTATTGCACGGGAATACTGCAATATTCACGGATTGTGGAAAGGAAAATAAATGATAAGCAAAAAGTTGGAATAGGCCCTGAACAAGCAGATTAACGCAGAGATGTATTCTGCTTATCTGTGCCCTACACAACACAAGGAGAATAAAAATGCCTATACCTTTTAATGCAAACGAAGTGTTCGAGATGGCTGAGCAAATTGAAAGAAACGGAGCAAAGTTTTACCGCGCTGCTGCGAAGAAATTCCCCGATGTTCGTCAGGTCCTGCTTGACCTTGCCGCGATGGAAGATGAGCACCTGAAGACTTTCCAGGCCATGCGCGCCGAGCTTTCAGCTTCGCAAACGGAACCGCCTGTTTTCGACCCCGACAATCAGGCCCAGATGTATCTCCAGGTAATGGCGGACGGACACGTTTTTGATGTTAAAGCTGACCCCACCGAGCAACTAACCGGCCAGAAAACAGTGCAGGACGTCCTCAAAACGGCTATCGGCCTCGAAAAGGATTCCATCGCTTTTTACGTTGGCCTGAAAGAATGTGTCTCCAATAAAGCCGGCAAAGAAAAGGTCGAAGCCATAATTAAAGAAGAGTTGGGCCATATTGCCATCTTGAACCAAAAAATGGCTGATTTATAATAGCCGGATATTGCGATACTAAGCAATCACCGCAAAATGAAGCTGTTTTCAAGAGGGGCAAATGGTAAATTTAGAGACCTTGTTCAAGCTCAGCTACGGCATGTGTATCATCAGCTCGAAGAAGAATGACCGCATCAATGGCTGCATCGTCAACACGGTATTTCAAATAGCTCCTGAGCCGCCGATGATAGCGGTAAGTGTAAACAGAAAGTGTTTAACTCACGAATTTATTACCGGCAGCAAAGTTTTCAGCGTCTCTATCCTCTCGCAGCAAACGCCGATGTCTTTTATAGGAAAATTCGGCTTCAGGACCGGCAGGGACATAGATAAATTTGAGAATATAAGATACGAGACAGGCCAGACAGGTGTGCCGATAGTCCTCGATAACACCATAGCTGTCATTGAGGCACAAATTACCCAAAGCTTTGATAACGCAACCCATACGTTATTCATCGCAAAAATAGTCGCCTGCCGGACGCTTGACGATGCTTCCGAACCGATGACTTATGCCTACTACCGTAATATCAAGCACGGCAAAACACCGGAAACCGCCGCTACGTACATCAAGACAAAACAAAAAAGTGAAATAAAAAAAGGAGTAAAAAATATTATGAAATACAAATGCAAAATATGCGGATACATTTATGACCCCGCTGCAGGCGACCCGGAAAATGGAGTAGAACCGGGAACCAGCTTCGAAGAGTTACCGGATGACTGGGTCTGCCCTGAATGCGGAGCTGAAAAAGACCAGTTTGAGCCCGTTGAGGATTAAGCGTAAAGTCGCGGTTCGACAGGCTCACCGTCCTGAGCGAACCTGTCTTGAGCGACCCGTGGTGAGCGAAGTCGAACCAAGTCGAAAGAGTCGAAGGACAGGATATACACTATGCCGGAAATTCAGCCATCTTTAACTACGCAGGATATTCTATGCGCAGAAGTAGCGGCCCCGCCAAATGCCCTGATTGTATTCGGCGCATCGGGAGACCTGACGCGGCGCAAATTGCTGCCGAGTATCTTTGAAATTTTTACGCGGGATTTGCTTGACGAAAGGTTTTACCTTTTAGGTGCGGGGAGAAAGAAACTATCAGACGCTGATTTCCGCAAATATGCGAAACAGGCGATACGACAGAATTCCATCGATGCAACAGCGAAAGCTTTTAATTCTTTTACAGAAAAGCTCTATTATATAGATGGTGATTACAATGATGCCGCGTTTTATGCTCGCATTAAAACAAAGCTCACTGAATTAGACAAAAAGCACAAGGTTGACAGCAGCCGTGTTTTTTACCTCGCTGTTCCCCCGCTTCTTTACAACACGATAGTCGAGCATCTCGGCCAGGCAGGATTATCGTGTCCCGCTGAGCCAAATTCACAGGGCAAGACCAGATTAGTTATAGAAAAACCCTTCGGCAGGGATTTGCAAAGTGCTACCGAACTGAACCAAATAATCCATAACTGTTTCGATGAGTCCCAGGTTTATCGCATCGACCACTACCTCGGCAAAGACACCGTTCAAAACATCCTGATGTTCCGCTTTGCAAACGCAATCTTCGAGCCGGTCTGGAACCGCAATTTCATAGACCACGTTCAGATTACGATAGCTGAATCGGTCGGCGTCGAGCATCGCGGCAGCTATTATGACAAAGCAGGTGCGCTGCGAGACATATTTCAAAATCATATGCTGCAAATGCTCGCTCTTGTGGCGATGGAGCCGCCTGCCTCATTCGATGCCGACCATATCCGTGATGAAAAAGTCAAACTGCTGCGCTCGATTCGGCCGTTAAAAAACGATTCTTTCGTCCGTGGTCAATATGGCCCCGGCTCAATAGATGGTAAAGGTGTCGTCGGCTATCGGCAAGAGCCGGAAGTTGACCCCAACTCCAAAACCGAAACTTTCGTCGCCTCAAAGCTTTTTATCGACAATTTGCGATGGAAGGATGTGTCCTTCTATCTGCGGACCGGCAAACGGCTGGCAACAAAAGATACCGAAATTGCCATTACCTTCAAAAAGGTCCCGCACTCGATGTTTGCTTCAACCGGCCTTGGCGATATGCCGCCCAATATCCTGATACTGCAAATTCAGCCGGAGGAAGGGATTTCCCTGAGCTTCCAGGCCAAGCGGCCCGGCTCAAAGCTCTGCATGAGCACGTTGAATATGAATTTTAATTACAGAAGCGTTTTCCTTACCGATATGCCGGAGGCTTATCAGAGATTGCTTCTGGACTGCATGGCCGGTGACCAGACACTATTTACGAGGCAGGACGACATGGATGTGTCCTGGCGATTATTGATGCCGATATTAGAGGCCTGGCAAATGGATAACTCTGCACCCTACCAATATCCGGCTGGCGCTGAAAGTTTTCCCGCAGCAGATAAGCTCATAGAATCTGATGGCCGAAAATGGAGAAACCTCGGCACCAGTGATTAAGCCACAGAGCGGCTGTGTTAGATTTCAAGTATTTTTTACAGATTTTTCGGGAGT
>CAZOQJ010000161.1:0-4900 GCA_964581905.1 uncultured Pirellulales bacterium | reverse complement strand
TCAGAACGCTTAGAGATTCGGTGATGGAGGTGGTGAATCTTTTAATCAGTCAGGCAAAAAAGGCAACTCCTGCAGGGGCGGTACTGAGCTCTCAGGATAAATATGTATCGCAGATGAAGCAGGAATTGCTCAGCTCGGCAGGGACATCGTACGAGCCGTTGTTGGAGAAATATATCGGCCACAGGGTAGTACTTGAGCTGTTCAAGGGTGATAAGGTGATTGAATATTGGGGTGTGTTGAAAGACTATACGGCAGAATTTATCGAAGTTATGGACGTGAATTATCAGTTGAAAGAAAATGAGCCGGCCAAAAAAGCGGATTTGGTTGTGCTTCGCAAATACGGCGTCATCAGACACCTCGGAGAATAAGCTCGTATCGCGTGTTAATTAGAAGGTAATTTTGAAGTTCCTGTATCTGGGGTCGAGGGGGACTTCTTCGATTTTGCTTTCTCTAACGTAGCCGGCAAAAGAATCCTCCAACTCTTTTATGCAGTTATTTATATCCTCAGCTTGTCCCTGGGCGAGCATCTCAACAGTTCCATCGGTGAGGTTGCGGACAAAGCCGGTTAACTGACAGCGTTTGGCTATGCGGTGGGCGGTGAAGCGAAAGCCGACGCCCTGGACTCGGCCGATAAAAATCATGTGTTTGGCTACCATATATCGTATTACGTATCGCGTCGTGCGTATTGCGCTATTGAACTAATAGAACTACTAAACGTAATAATAATCCCAGCTGGATTTCAATGCAAGAGACAAAGAAGGGAAATTATGGTTCACCAGCACCGGTAAGTTAAGTATAATGCTTCTCTATCATTTTTTTCTATAGTGTTCGATTATGGCTAAAAAGACAAAGAAACAATTATTAGAAAGAAACGAGCAGATATATCAGCTATCAACGCTGGTGGCGGGAAAGTTCTCGCTTCAGGAGGTGCTGGACAGATTGGCTAAGGCGGCGGTGAAGATTGTGGGAGTGAAGGCCTGCTCGATTCGGCTGCTTGATGAAGAGAGTGCCGATTTGAAGATGCGAAGCACACACGGGCTCAGCGAAGAGTACCGCAACAAAGGACCCGTGTCGAAAGATGACCCTGTGGTCAAGGCAGCCTTTGCAGGCGAAGCGGTCGTGCTGGATGATATGCGGGTCGACGGCAGAGTGAAATATAAAGATGCGACAATCGAAGAGGGGCTTGTCAGCCAGCTTACGGTCGCGATGCAGTTCAGGAATAAACCCATCGGAGTTCTTCGGCTATATAGTCCGGAGCCGAAGCGTTTTTACGAGGACGATATACAGCTTGCCAGGGTGGTTGCCTCACAATGCGCGGTTGCGATAAGGAATGCAAAACTCTACGCCGAGGCAATCCAGGGGGCACGGATGGCTGAGCAGGTACGGCTGGCAGGGACTATTCAGCGAAGGATGATACCGGAAAAACCGCCGAAGATAACGGGTCTGGATATTGCGGCTACATATATCCCATGTTTCGAGGTGGGCGGCGACCTCTATGATTTTCTTCAAGTGAGTGACAGATGTATTGTCGTGGCGATTGCCGATGTGATAGGCAAAGGGATTCCCGCTGCAATTATGATGAGTTCGTTCCAGGGTGCTTTGCAAGCTTACGCCAATGCGTTGATGCCGTGCCAAGGCATTTTGCATGTTTGTCCTGAGACCGAATGTAAGACCGATGTAATCAAAGAAATTATCAGCCGGCTCAACGAGATGGCATACAAAGACTGCAGAGGAGGGGAGTTTATCACGTTGTTTTATGCAATCATCGACGTTAAAGATAAAACAATAACTTATTGCAGTTGCGGGCATGAGCCGACGGCATTGATAAGAGATGGTGTTGTTATTGATTTGGATAAAGGCGGACTTGTGCTCGGGGTGGATAAGCAGGCGAAATACGAGTTCGGAACCGTCAGGCTAAGAGAAGGTGATTGTTTATTGTTTTATACTGATGGTCTGATTGATGCAGCTAATTTTGACGGTGACTTCTGGGGCAGGGAAAGGGTGCTGGAAACGGCCAAAAAGTTTGCTGATGGTTCAGCAGAGCAAATAGTGAAAAACATCTTAGGGTATAGAAGGCGTTTTGTAGGACTTGCCAGCCAACGTGATGACACAAGTATTATTGTTGTAAAGGTAGTTAAATAGTGTGATGGCGGATTTGGTTGTTACGATAGATGGCCCTGCGGCGAGCGGTAAGAGCACGGTGGCCCGGCTGCTGGCCGAAAAACTGGGTGCGAGCTTTCTCGATACCGGCGCGATGTATCGTGCTGTAACGTTGGCTGCGATGCAGGCCGGCGTGGCTCTGAATGATGAAAAGAAGCTGCTCGATGTTCTAAAGGAAAAAGAATTTCAATTTTCGGTCAAAAAAAACTTGATGACTGTTTGCATTAACGGTGTCGACGTTACCGAGCAGTTGCGCAGCCCAGAGGTAACCGCCAATTCCAGGTATATCGCCTCATCAACAAAGATGCGGGGAAAATTAGTCCAGATGCAACGGCAGTTTGCGGCCGGTCAGAAAAGAATAGTTACCGAAGGAAGAGACCAGGGTACGGTCGCATTTGCCGATGCTGATATAAAATTCTATTTGACCGCTGATACAACAGAAAGAGCCAGGAGAAGACAGGCAGAATTGCAACCTAAAGGAATCAACGATAGCATTGAACAAATACAAAAAGCGATGGAAGAAAGAGATAAAAGCGACCGGACCAGAGCCGTTGGGCCTTTGAAGCCGGCCAGCGATGCTATTGTCGTTGATACCACAGGTTTAGGTATAGATGAGGTTGTGGAAAAACTTCTCAGTTTTGTGAGGCAGAAGTGCTTAAAGAAAAACTGATAGACGCATGGTACTGGTTAGGCTGCTGGGGATGCAGAGTTTTTTGCATCCTGTTTTTTCGGCTGCTCGTCTATGGCAGGGACAATATACCCAAGAAAGGCCCTTTTATACTGGTTGTTAACCACCAAAGCTATCTTGACCCGCTATTTTGCGGCGTGCCTTTGAAGAAACGGCTGTTTTATGTTGCTCGCGATTCACTTTTCGACAACTGGCTACTGGGCTTTTTGCTTCCTACGATTGGAACGATACCCCTGAGACGAGACAAGGCGGATTTGGCCGCGATGAGAAACGTTATCAACAGACTTAAAGAAGGTAGGGGAGTTTGCCTTTTTCCGGAAGGTACACGAACGGAGGACGGGAAAATCGCGCCTTTGAAATCCCGCTTCAGTCTTTTATGTAAACGGACAGAGGCCTCAATTGTGCCGGTAGCAATTGATGGTGCCTTTGAATGCTGGCCAAGGCATAAGAAGGTGTTTTCTCGCGGCTTGATTTCGATCCGCTACGGCAAAGCGATAACACACGAGCAGATAAAAAATATGAGCGATGGACAACTAACGAAACTTTTGACCGACACGCTGCGATGGATGCAAAACGATTGCCGTCTAAAACAGGGTAAAAAGACACTCGACTATTGATTTCACATTGCTCGATACTTGATTGGACCTTATGAAAGTTTTAGTAGCTAAAAAATGCGGGTTTTGCCACGGTGTTAGAAACGCCATCAGTATAGCTGAAAAGATACTGTCACAAAAAAAAGAAGTTTATAGTCTTGGGTCAATTATTCACAACGAAGATGTAGTTGAGCAGCTGGCAAAAGACGGGCTGAAGATAGTTGATTTCATTCTTCGTAGTAGTCCTGCGAATGGTGAAGAGCGGATAATGGTAACTACGGAGAATGGAAGCGTGGAAGAGATTCGGTCGGGAACAGTTTTGATTCCGTCTCACGGTGCTGCCCCGGCAAAGCTCGCAAAGCTGAAAGAAAAAGGGCTTAATATCGTCGATGCCACTTGCGTGCTGGTTAAGAGAGTTCAGCATATAGCCAAGGAGCTGGAGAAGGATGGCTATAAAGTAGTGGTTATCGGTGATAAAGAGCATCCTGAGGTTAAGGCGGTTGTAGGCTGTGCCGAGGATGTTACTGTCCTTGCTAATGAGTCGGATTTGCATAAGCTGGCCAAGAATGCCAGGCTCGGGATAGTTTGTCAGACTACACAAAGCCCGGATTACTTCGGCGAAATGCTTGGAGCTATAGGGCAATACAGCTTTAGTGAGCTTAAGGTAATCAATACTTTGTGTCAGGAGGCGATAAAAAGGCAAGAATCGGCTGTACAATTGTGCAGGCAGGTGGATGTAATGTTTGTGCTTGGGGGCTTACAAAGTGCCAATACGCGAAAGCTCGCAGAGCTTTGCAAAAAAGTTAACGAACAAACTTTTCACTTGCAAAATTGGAATGAACTTGATAAAAGTGTACTTTTGGGCAAGAATATAGCAGGCGTTACGGCAGGGGCCTCAACGCCTGATTGGATAATAGCCGAATTTGTTAAGAATTTGGAGGTTTTTGACCCCCGCTGCTTCGATTTTGCGAAGCAAAACGGCGGGGGGTAAAATCCTCGATGTTTGGAACTTGTATTGGCTGCGTGGGCCAATGCGTTTTTATAAATGATTAACCAAAACTTTTGTATTTGTGTGATGTTGCACAGGGCCTGTCGGCGTAAATGTGGGGCGCCGGACGGTTAGGAAGAACAGACTCCACAGGGGAATTCAGCTTTATGGTAGATAGAAATATAGTTAACAAATTAGGTTTGTCGCAAGAAGAGCTTGACCAGCAGGTCAGCGAGATGTTCAGTGAAGAAGAAAATAAATTTTTGGAAGAAGTTCTGCAGAAAAAAGTGGATTTACGTTTACCGGGGACTATTCTTAAAGGGACAATCGTGTCGCAAATAGGCAATGATGTTATTGTCGAGGTTGGCCTGAAAAGCGAGGGGGTCGTCGATGCGAGTGAGTTTGACAGTTCTGATGAGATTGAGCCGGGCAAAGAGATAGAAGTTCTTCTTGAAGATACCGATTCTGAAA
>CAZOQJ010000160.1:0-4925 GCA_964581905.1 uncultured Pirellulales bacterium | reverse complement strand
TTTTTTCAAATAGAATCTTTTTACCACCAAAGTAATTCATAAAATCTTCCGGCTTAGGCATTCCCAAGCGATGGTGAAGGCCAATATTTGACTCATCACTATCAATCACTAAAACCTTATTTCCCCTTTCGGCCATCTCTTTGGATAGCAGGGTTACAATGGTGCTTTTGCCGCATCCGCCTTTGCCACATATCAACACTTTCATAATGGTTAACCCTCTTGTTTCAAAAAAGATAAGCTGTGCTTAAAATTCAGACGGTCGATAAATTTACCTTCGGCAGTAGCTTTGATCTGCCCATTTTGAATGATATCAGCTTCTAATATATATAGAGAATTTGAAGATCTGACAATTCTTGCACTGACCGTTGCGGACTTATGCATGGCAATAGGGTGCCGAAACCGTATATTTAACTGGGCAGTAACTGGTGTACAACCCTGTGCAAACAGGCAATTTCCCATAGCACCATCAAAAACAGAAGATATAACTCCACCATGGGGTACACTAGGATAACCTTCGAGAGTTTCGTTAATCTCAAAATCTGCAGCAACACCGCCATTGTTACATAAATTGAAATTTAATTGCAAACCTCGCGCATTTGACTGGCTGCATACTACGCAATTTGGGTGCAAGCGATTACGTGTATTCGTTAGTTTATTTTTCTTTATCTCGGCAGTCTCAGTGATCACAGATATTATCTCCAGTTTGGAGTGTGTTTTCCAGATAAGCGGACACAAGCTCTTCAGGAGTTTGGTCGGATGCGCCTATCACAACTTTGACGTTATTCTGGGCAAATAGCTGCTGTGCCCGCTGGCCCATCCCGCCAGCTATAATAACACTTACATTGTTTTCGTGTAACCACTGCGGCAATACTCCGGGTTCATGGCCGGGAGGGGTTGCATCTTTCCTGTTTGTAACCTTTTTAATGTTGTCATCGATGTCAAAGATTGCAAACTGATCACAATGGCCAAAGTGAAGGCTCAATTTGCCTCGTACTAACGGAATTGCTATGCGCATTCTCTTATCTCCTGTTTGTAAAGATTGTGTTCCGATTAATTTCTGCCCCGCTTCGGCTGGGGCCTTCGCCGAGACGAGAGCATTGCTATCAAGCTCAAGAATGGGATTCAATATTTTTTCGAAGGCCTTTGCGGTTTGACTTTGGTTGTAGTGATGTACAAACGGTCTGCCGGAATCACAAGATTCTACAATTTGCGGGTCTATTGGAATCCGGCCCAGGAAAGGCACATCCATTTGGCCAGCCATAATTTCACCGCCGCCGGATTTGAATACATCGGTTCTCTGGCCACACTTCGGGCATACAAAACCGCTCATATTTTCCAGTACGCCGAGAACAGGTAGATTGAGATTACGGCAAAAGGTGATGCATTTGCGAACATCCGACAGCGCTACTTCTTGAGGTGTAGTAACTATAATTGCGCCATCAGCATTTTCCAGAAGCTGAACCACAGAAAGCGGTTCATCACCTGTGCCGGGTGGTGAATCTACAATCAGAAAATCCAGGTTGCCCCATTGCACATCCTTCAAAAATTGCTTTATCATTTGATACTTCATCGGACCTCTCCATATCACAGCATCGCTGCTTGTCCGCAACAGAAAGCCTATGGACATAACCTTTAAATTTTCTGACATTTCAACAGGCAAAATAGTATCTCCTACCGCCTGAATGGCTTTGCTTTCGAGGTTTAATACCTTGGGTATACTCGGGCCGTGTATGTCAATGTCAAGAAGCCCCACTTTCTTGCCAGCAAGCGCGAGTGAAACCGCAAGGTTTACCGCCACCGTGCTTTTGCCAACACCTCCCTTGCCGCTTAACACAAGTATCTGGTGCTTTATCTGTTTTACTCTCTTACGAATTTGCTCCTGTTCAGCCTGCATTTGTTTTTGCTTGTTTTCATCAATTTGAAAAGTGCTACCTTCTTTCGCCATAGTTCGCCTCTGTTTCCTTTGAAAAACCTATTTGCCTTGATTGACTTCGGGACACGCATTGGAAATCTTTGCAGTCATTACTACTTCATATACTTGAGCAAGTTGCTCAAAAGCCTTTTGTAGGTTTTCGAAAACCACCTGGCTATCTCCTGTTACGAAACTACTCATTGCTCCGGTCTTAACTTTTAGATTATTGCTCTCCATCACTTTTACAAATTGCTGGATCGGTTTGGTCAAATCATTTTGGCGCAATGGATATAAACTTATTTCTGCCTGAACCTTCATAATCTCACCTCCGCTGCAATAAAAGCTCCATATGGGATATGAAGCAAACGGCCAGTTGTGTCGATTAATGGTGACAATGGTAAAAGATGTTCTTGTCTGGGAATAAACCCAGCGGTAACCACACAAGATTCGCCGTACCGTACTAAAAGTTGCTTTAGCTCTCTTGGAGAAAACAATCGAGCATTTACATATGGCGATCCAGGTCTTTGTTTTCTATTACGATTTAGTCGAGCCAACTCATTCAATACGCCTATCAACAGTCTCCCTCCTGGCTTACGAGTGCAGCGTACCATTTCTCGTATTACCGCCTCAGCGTCACGAACGAATTCCAACGTTGTAATTGCTGCTGTTATATCAAATGTCTCATCGGCAAAGGGTAAAGAATGGCCATCGGCGAGTTGGAACGACGCGTTGGAGATATTTCTACCTTTGGCTATGTCTATCATACGCTCAGAAATATCAACGCCTGTAACTTCAAATCCATACTCACTGAAAAACCGACTCCAATGGCCGGTACCGCAGCCAACTTCGAGTAATTTCTTACCTTTGGACCTTAGTGGGAGGTAGCGGCTGATTGCTTTCTTTTCCAAGCGGTCGTACATTCGGCCTTTAGCACTTTCGTACCACGAGTCATATTTGTCAGCCAACAAGTCAAAATCAAACCGAGACTGTTTCTCTGTTATCATTGGCAAACTGGTATTATCCGAGGGCATAAGTTACATTTCTCCATAGGGCTTTTACATCTTCGGATACTGCGCCACCGGTATATTCCAGCACTGTCGATTTGAGAATTTGCGCTTTTGTAAAAGCCTCGTCATAACGAATTTTTCCCACCACTTTTATATTTCTACTGCGGGCGTCTTCCTCTATTCGTTCTACCATGTCGGGATTCAAATCAAATTTGTTTATGGCAACCAAGGTGGGGATTTTAAAACCAGCGGCTAAATCAGCAACCCGGCCTAAATCATGCTTGCCGGAAAGCGTTGGCTCAGTAACTATCAAAACCAAATCAGCTCCTGTAATCGATGCAATTACCGGACAGCCAATACCTGGTGAGCCATCGACAATTATTAGGCCCTTTTTCTCTTCGGCAGCTATTCTTTTCGCCTCCTTGCGAATAAGAGTTACCAGTTTTCCACTGTTTTCCTCTGCGATTCCCAGTTTGGCATGAACCATTGTCCCGAATCGTGTATCCGATATAAACCACTGTCCGTTTATACTGTCGTTAAACTCGATTGCGTCCACAGGACAGAACTCCACACATACCTTGCAGCCCTCGCACGAAACCGGGTCAATGGTAAACGTTTTATCAACCACGTCATTTGCCTGGCCATTAAAATGTATTGCGTCGAATCTACAAAGATCCTGGCACTTACCACAGCCGATGCACTTCTCTGTAACTATCCTGGCTCGCTTACCCCCGGAGAAATCAGATTTTTGCTTTATCTTTGGTTCTAACACTAGGTGCAGGTCCGCTGCATCAACGTCACAATCAGCGAACACTGCATTTTTCGCAAGGGCCGCAAAGGCTGCTACGATGCTTGTTTTGCCGGTTCCGCCTTTGCCGCTTATAATAACTATTTCCTTCACAAATGAAATCTCCTTCTTCTATTAACACATCAGTAATTTTACCGTACGTATCAATTTTTAAGAGGTTAGTCTTTATAGCCTATGTTACCTCACATGATGTGAGCATTAACTATATAAATCGGAGCATTTTTATTTTAAGATTATACCTCTTCTATCCTTTTTACTTTTTTCTTCTATGATCTCGTTGATATTTTCGTGTATCGTTTGAATTGTTTCCTCGATGGTATCTCTCCTGACAACTGCACATACAAATTTGTTTCTCAGCCTCGTGATATTTGGGCCAAACATACGCCCAATAAGAACGTCTACATTTCCTAAAGCTGAAGCCGTGGCTTTAGCTTTTCCTAGGTCCCCGTGTGTTTTTGTTTCGTCCTCTTTGTACTTGAGATTGCTTCTTTGTTCAATGAATTTTTCCTGGCTGTCAGAAAATCGATATAGCCTAAAATACTTTGACATTCCCACGTGGTTATCGCTTTTTAGTGTGTTGCCGTCATCAGTTCCAAAAGCCACCACAAGATTGATATTTTCGATAAACATAATAGCTTCTTGAGGACACTCTCGTAAGCAAGCTTGGCATTCAACACATTCTTCTTTTTCAATATTTGCTATGCCTATACTTATCACAATAGCGTCCTGCGGACATACGTCGACACAAAGTCCACAACCAACACATCTGTTCTTACTGACATTCATCATTTTCGCTGACTCCCAAAAAAATCTATAATCGAATTCTCTAACATCCTTTTACACATCTGTATGAAGTTTCAAAACTTCCGCAGAGTTCTGACACGCCTCTTTGTTTATGGGGCAGGGCCAACTGGCTTTACTGCCTTTAGCAATCTTACAAATTGCCGAAAGAAAAAGTGTTCTTCAAAATTATTAAAGCCCACATCAGCCAGTATTTTCTTCCAATCTTTTTCGATAAAATCAAAGGCATAAGGGCACTCCATAAACTTAAAAGCAATCCTTAAGTAAAGAGGGATATCCGGCAGCGAGAATTCGTTATAATCAAGGATGAGAAACTCCCCATTCTGCTTTAAGGCTTGAAAGGCATTTTCAATAATTACTTTCCTGGCATTTTGTGGGAACCCATGCAAAACAAATG
>CAZOQJ010000159.1:0-4957 GCA_964581905.1 uncultured Pirellulales bacterium | reverse complement strand
TCTGCCGCTCTGTTTGCCAAAAGGACGCTATCCGTCTTGAGGAACGCCGCACCGTTCCTGCAGCCGCAGGACTCTGGTAGCAAACACCTGAGAAATGCTTTACCTTGTCCCCGAATGTTGTTGTCGGGGATCCACGCATCCACTCATCTACTCATATACTCATCTACACATATACTCATTTACTCATCCACTCATCTACCCATCCACGCATTTAAGTCTTGCCTCTGCAATAGGTTGTAAAAAACTCTGATATAACTAATGCTTATACAAAGACATACAGAAAATAATCAATCAAATACGCAGGTAGTTGCGCGCAAAAACCCAAATTTTTGAATTTTTTTTATTCCTTTTCTGATAAGCGCTTACGTAATTTCAGTTCTTGAAAAATCCCTCAATTTTCAATCAAACGTGCAGGTTCGTCCAATTATGGAGGGCCGTGTTGGCCCTCGCATAAGGGATTAGCCCTGCCGCTTGCGGCAGCGGGTTATTGTTAGCCCTCGGCACCGCCGAGGGTTGTTGTGCTTCGTATTTCCCACGATTTCTAATCGTGGGCAGGGGTGTTGAAATTACAGAGTTCACCGTAAAAATCAAAATTCCCGACCGGCTGGCACAGCTGCTCGTTTGGCTTGTCCTTTTCTATCGGCGTCTTCGTTACGGCTATCCTTTTCGGCGGATTCCTTTAACAAAGGGCAAATTCGCCATCGTTGACCCTTCTGATTTTCCTCATCTTAATAAATACAATTGGCGGGTTTGCAACGGCCGGAACACCTTTTATGCCGAGCGTTCTGTGCGCTTACCTTTCGGCCGTTCCCGCCGCATCTTAATGCATCGAGAGATCCTCCAAGCACAGTGTCGCAGCGCAGCGAAGACCCCCGCGTCTTGGAGTTTACACTCCAGCGGGGGCCATATCTTTGAAAACCCTTCCGCAACTAAAAACTCTGAACTACGAACTCATAACTGCCATCGCCAATATGGCGATGGCTTCGTTATCGACCATATCAATCGCAATGGCCTGGACAATCGAAGGGCAAATCTTCGTTTTGCTACTATCGCTCAGAATGCGCAGAATTCTCGAATGAGGAAAAATCGTTCTGGCTATAAAGGCGTATGGTTTGCAAAGGACAAAGGCCGGTTTCGCGCTGCTATATGGTACAACAACAAGCGCATCTATCTCGGCTACTTCAATTCACCCATCTCCGCCGCTAAGGCATACGATGAGGCCGCTCGCAAATACCATAAGGAATTTGCTGTATTGAATTTCCCCCACTAACGACTATTCACTAAATACTAACGACTATCCATCATAAGGAGTTCGCAAACTTAAATTTCAAATCGTAAATTTCTCCCATCCTTCATCCTTCGTCCATCTGTTACCCCCTTGCACCGCAAGGGGGTTGCTTGTGCTGCCTACTGCTCGGATACTTATTTTTCCGTATGCCTGTGGCATATCTACTGTATGTTTCCTCGTTGCGGCCTCCGGCAACACCGCGCATTTAAAAAAACCGCAATTTATTGCGCTTCCGCTTCATTTCACCCGTCTTGAATTACTTAACTTATTTCTATTGAAACTCCGTCAGGAACCGCTATACTAAATCCCGGAAAATAATGGAGTATATTATTATGTTGGGAGAACGGAGCTATGTGCAATGGTTATAGACACGCAGCGGGCTGTGAATGTGGCTTTGGGCCGCCTTATCCAGATGTCGATGTGAGTATTCAAAAAATACTAAACAGGGGAGATAGGCGCTCTTCAATGGTTGCAAAACTCGGTTTGAGCTTCCACATTCCCAAAGCCAAGTTTTTTCATCTTGTGGACAAGCCCGGGAAAAATAGAGTTCTTACGACGGCGGCAAAAGCGCTGCAGCGCTTGGCGGATAATCGATTTGGGAAGGGAAACATAAAAGTGGTCCCTACCCATGTTAAGAAAGGCACAATTGAGGTGTACGTGGTCTTGGTCACTGTGGCGGGGGCCGCCTACATGTTTTTCAAAGACTATGAGACCTTAAGGAAAGGAGTTGCGCAATTTGCCAAAGATATTAGGTATGCGTCCAGCAAATTAAATCAAGTGGTCAGAAGGAAATACTTGCACGAAGAGCGACGATCTTTGAAAAAGACAAATCGAGATCAGTCTAAATCTGTGATTAAAAATACTCCCTCATTGCAAGATGATTGTTCCCCCAGTACAATGGTGGGTAAAAAGGACAAAAAATCCTCTCAGCACAGGACTGGGTAAAACGTTAACTCCCTCACCGGTAGTGCTTCGCATAAAAATACTTAGACTTCTGATCAAAGAGGAAACTACACGTCAATAGGTGACCATAGTTTTTCGACAATGTTTTTCTTGGCCTCAAGAACAAGTGCAAGTTCGAGCTGTGTTAAATTTCGATAATCTTCTACGAGAACAACAGCAGAATGTTCGGTAACCATAATTCGGTGTTCTGCATTTTCGTAGTTTAGAGGGATAATAACATTCTTAATGACTCCGCGTTTGAGAAATTCTTGGAAATATGGATCGTCTTGGATATTTATCCCTGTAAGGTTAGCGGCGCGAACTTCTGGTGAAATCCCTCTGAACCATGTGCTATAAAACTCATCTACATACGTGCCAATCTTTGCGAAGTCAACTTTACGCTCGATTAACTCAAGCCTCTCGAAATCATCAGGATTGTCACGTATATATTTCCCAACTTCTTTGCAAACGTCCTTTGGGGCTTGAAAAATAAGTATTTCTTCTTCCGAGTGGTAATATACTGAGAACGAAACTGGGTGAAAATACTCGTCAAACTTTACAGTTTCAACATTTCTAGTACCTTCTAGGTAATGTGTTACAAATCCATTGCTTTTTATGCGTAGAGCACTTTTTATTCCTAGGTGTACGAGACCATGTGCGTGATTCAAATCTTCCAATCTAATTATTGTTTTTATCTCCTCATTTCTCCCACCCCATAAAGTCATCTGTGTTCTATTTGACATGACCTTCCGCTTCTTAATTTGTTCTAAGGGGAACTTTCGGCAAGTAAAGATTTGATATGGTTTCATTTGTTTCCTCCCGTAATTAATGTTTTGGATAGGCTAAGATAGTCCAAAGCTAGACACCGTAACTTGCTAATACTATCTGTTCTTATAACGATTCCATCTTTTTGGACGTCAATTATTGAGGTGTCCATAGTAGAGTTCGGAGAGAAGGAACATCGAAATTCCCGTAAGTTGTTCCTCGGAACATGCCGTATAAAGAAACCAAAGTAAGGGTTATGGTTAGGAAACTTTATATGCATACTATAAGCAACTTCTCTAGGTCTGAGCTCTTTTTCCAACATGGAAAAAATTTCTGTTAATACATCGATGTACTCTTTGTATCGGTGCGCCGGTGCTAGTAGCTTATCAACTACAACGGTAGCTGTAGGATTAGAGTCGTATCGTATTGATAAGTGAATCAAACCGTCCAGACGGAAGGAACAGCGATTAAGAAGTTGCTCCTTAATCACAACGGGTTTCTTTAATAGTTCTTCCATCGCAGAGGCTATATATTCGGCAAATTTTTCCTTATCCCATGGGAAATACCCATTATCTTTTGCTATATCCTTGTAGTGTGCATTAAATTTCCAAGTTGAGTCTGTTCGACGAAACCATAAAAGACTTTTCTGGACTATTAGGTAGAAAGGTTCGCTTTTGAAATAGTATAAATTTGCAACCCACATTATACATAACACCCAAAGCGAAATAATCCCTATAGCACCATTCCAACGTGTAAACCAGTTGTTGAAGCGTATAGCAACAATTAGAATTGAGAGAAGTAATATTCCTATCAGGAATGGTTTTAAGAAACGCAAACGCATCTGTTTAACCCAATTGTTAATGTTTTGCTAAATGTAGATTTTAAAATAACTATATTGCCTGTGCGTCAGAACCACATCAGGAAACTACCAAAACCGCAACTCCCGTTAAATAAATACCAATATAATAAACACTAATCCCACGATGCTTCCTCTCCGAAGTTGCTCATCCCATTTTACCCCCAATTCTCACCAAACACAAGCCAATTTTCGTCGCACGGGAAACGAGCGACGGGAGACGAACGACGAAATGGCCTTGAATCTTTGGTCTAAACGGCATTCTTTGTGTCTAAAGGGCAATGTGAAAAAATTTTTATTTTTTTTACTTATTCTATTGACAATAACCTGTAGTTGGACGTATTATATACAAAAGAGGGGTGGGTTGAGGCAGTAGGGGTGTATCTACTGCCCGTTCTATTTATGTTCTTTGACAAGTTAACAGTTAAGCCAATTTGCCCCGTTAGAGTATTATTTCTAACTGGGGTGAGCAGCGAAAGTGCAGCTCTTGCGATGGATACGCCTTATCGCAGGAAGCTTAAATTTGTCTCCGCTTAGGCGGGGGCACTATTTTTTCGGCACTTTCGGTGCGTATGCCAAAGTGTTGAGCCTTTAACTTTAATTCGACGATTTCTGCCGGAGCCCGCAAGGGTGAAGGTGGAGCGACGATACAATTGAAGGGTTTGATCCTGGCTCAGAACGAACGCTGGCGGCGTGGCTAAGACATGCAAGTCAAACGGACCATTAATTTATTAATGGTTAGTGGCGAAAGGGTGAGTAATAGATAGGTAACGTACCCTGTGCTCCGGGATAGCGTCTGACTGCTTCGGCAGTCTTCCGAAAGGGGCGGAAATACCGGATAATATCACCAGTTGACAGACTGGTGTTCAAAGATTTATCGGCATTGGAGCGGCCTATCTCCTATCAGCTTGTTGGTGAGGTAATGGCTCACCAAGGTAACGACGGGTAGCGGGGCTGAGAGGTCGGCCCGCCACATCGGGACTGAGACACTGCCCGGACCTCCACGGAGGGCTGCAGTAACGAATATTGTGCAATGGGCGAAAGCCTGACACAGCGACGCCGCGTGCGGGAGGAAGTCCCTCGGGATGTAAACCGCTGTCAGGGGG
>CAZOQJ010000158.1:0-4998 GCA_964581905.1 uncultured Pirellulales bacterium | reverse complement strand
CTCTGCAAATGCTGATGGTCTTGACAAGATTGGGCCACGGCTCCAAAATGATAGTAACAGGTGATATAACACAAATTGACCGAGAACCAGACCAGAAAAGCGGGATGGTCGAGGCAATTGAACTACTGCGTCGCATAAAAGGAATAGGTTTTACCCAGTTAAGCCAAAAAGATATCGTGCGACATAGATTGGTTCAAAATATCGTACAGGCCTATAAAAAAAAGCAAAATCTAAGTAGCAATTTGTAACTATTAACTGATGATTGGGGGATAGATATTATGGATTACAGAAGAGTTATTCCGTGTCTGGATGTAAAAGACGGCCGATTAGTTAAAGGCATTAACTTTGTTGAGCTGAGAGATGTCGGTGACCCTGCGGAAAATGCCGCTGTTTACAGTGAGGCAGGAGCAGATGAATTGGTGTTTCTGGACATTACAGCAACCATTGAAAATAGAAAAACGCTGCTTGATGCCGTCAAGAGAACAGTCGAGAGAATTACAGTGCCATTGACCGTCGGCGGTGGAATTCGTAACTGTCAATCGATTGGAGAGCTGCTGGATGTAGGTGTATCAAAGGTGTCTATCAATACCGCTGCTGTGCATAATCCTGACCTTGTTAAAGAGGCGGTAAGTGAGTTCGGCAGCGAGAAAATCACAATTGCTATAGATACGTTTAGCAATTTGCAATTGCCGTCCGGCTTTGAAGTAATAATCAACGGGGGCACTAAAGGTACAGGAATGGATGCTGTCGAGTGGGCAAAAAAAGTAGAAGACCTTGGTGCTGGAGCAATCCTGCCGACAAGTATGGATGCCGACGGCACGCAGGCCGGATACGATATCCCGATGACCAAAGCAATATCCAGTGCAGTGAAAGTGCCGATAATCGCATCAGGAGGAGCTGGAAAACTCGAACATCTGTACCAGGCCATCGCTGAGGGAGGAGCAGACGCTGTTCTTGTGGCCTCGATAGCACATTTCGGCACGTACACGATAAAGCAGATGAAAGAGTATTTGGCCGAGCGAGGGATACCGGTAAAACTTTAAGTATTTTTTGCCACGAAGGCAGTAGAAATGTAAAGTGCCTAAAATGAGCAAAAGTTTAAAAATAATGCGCCTATGGCGTGTAAATCCGCAACTTTAGGCACTTTAGCTCACTTCTCTTTTCCCGAAAGTCACTATCTGGATTAGCCGATAGGAAAAGTGCGTAGACTCTTTAGTTTTTCTCATAGAAAAGGCCCTTGAAATGTTTGGCAAATTGAAAGAAAAGAAATTGTCGTTGAAGCCCCAGCTTTTTCTTATTCACTGGTATCGCAGTAACAGGAGCTGCTCCAATCCAAGCCAGCGGAGGGTCAAGCCGGAACAGATGCCGCCATTGATGGTCCGCAAAGCCGAATGGCGCCGATAATGCCCTTGTTCACCAAGAGCGAAAAAAACAATCTCCCTACTCCATCCAATCCTCTGCAAATTTTGCAAAGTCGAGAAAGTTCACTATACCGTCACCACCTGGAGGAGCAATATCAACTGATGCCTCATCCTGCAGCCAATAAAGGCAAAGTTTCGCCAAATCCTCAAAATTAACTTCGCCATCACAGGTTATATCAGAAGCAGTACTTTCTATCTCTAATAAATCAACGCCGTTAATCGTTAACTCTAGCGGCATACCAGTATCTGCCTTCTCACATCTTACTTTCCATACTATTTTCTCAGCGTCAATCGGCTCTGCTCGGTCAACTATAAAGGTGCATGTAACTGTACTGGTGAATGACTGTCGGCTCCCGAATTCAATATCTCCGAATGTTATATTTGGCTCAATGATGGTCATATTATCAGGCACCTGTATCATATCGAACTCGACGTTATTCACCGCGAAGGAATACAGATTCGTAAAGGTCGCTTTACAGTCATACTCGAACTGCGTTCTACCAATGCGTTCTTTATTTACAATTTCTAACGCCGGCTTTGCCGCTCTTAAGGCAAGACTATGATTTGCTCCTGCGGAAATAGCAACAAAGTCATTGCCAGAAGGCGGACTTGCCTGACCAAATTTATTGTGGCCCCAGCCAATTACAGAACCATCTTGCTTAAGGCCAAGGGAGTGCGCCCCACCCGCTGCAATAGCGATAAAACCACTATTAGGAGATGGTACATTACACTGACCAGATGTATTGTATCCCCAAGCGACAATGGAACCATCTTCCTTCAAACCTATACTATAGACGCTGCCTGCATCAATGGCAATAAAGCCGCTATTAGGAGATGGTATATCGCATTGACCATACCAGTTGGCTCCCCATGCGACAACTGAGCCGTCTCGCTTCAGACCAAGATTGTGTCCATATCCTGAGGCGATGGCAATAAAGTCGATATTAGGAGATGGTACATCACTCTGTCCAACGCCATTTGCACCCCAGCCGATGATGGAGTTATTTTCCTTCAGTCCAAGACTGTGGTAGTTGCCTGCGTCGATGGAGATAAAGCCGCTATTGGGTAATGGTACATCACACTGGCCCATGCCGTTGTATCCCCAAGCGACGATTGAGCCATCTTCTTTTATGCCAAGACTGTGTAACCAGCCTGCGGCCATATTAGTAAAACCGCTATTAGGAAAAGGGATATCACACTGGCCCATGGGATTGTATCCCCAGGTGGCAATTGAGCTATCTTCCATTAGGCCAAAACTGTAGTGGAGTCCTGCAAAGATAGCAATAAAGTTGTTTCCAGAATGTAAATTCGCCTGACCATCACTATTCGAGCCCCAGCAGACAATAGTCCCATCTGACCGAAGGGCTAGAGAATGAAACCTTCCTGCCGCGATGGCGATGAAATCATTTCCGTCAGGTGGTGTCGCCTGGCCATAATTATTTTTGCCCCATCCGACAATAGTCCCATCCGATCGAAGGGATAGAGAATGAAACCTTCCTGCCGCGATGGCGATGAAATCGTTTCCGCTAGGCGGACTCGCCTGACCATCTTCATTGTATCCCCAGCCGACAATAGTCCCATCCGACCGAAGAGCAAGAGAATGATGTGCCCCTGCTGTAATGGCAATGAAATTATTACCAGAAGGCGGATTCGTCTGACCATAGTCATTGTTACCCCAGCTGACAATGCTGCCATCTGATTTTAACGCAAGCGAATGATACCATCCTGCGGCTATAGCGATAAACTCATTTCCATCAGGTGGACTCGCCTTACCATACTTATTGTCACCCCAGCCGACAATACTGCCATCTGATTTTAACGCAAGTGAATGCACATATCCTGCGCTCATGGCTATAAAATCATTTCCGTCAGGTGGTGTTGCCTGACCACACCAATTTTCCCTCCAATCATAGTTGCTTCCCCAGCCGACAATACTGCCATCCGATTCTAACGCAAGAGAATAATACTCTCCTGCGCTAATGGCAATAAAATTATTTTGGGCAGGTGGGTTCGCCTGACATTCATAGTTTCGGCCCCAGCCGACAACAGTACCATCCGATCGGAAGGCGAAAGAATGATACCCTCCTGCCGCGATGGCGATATGATTTTTTTGGGCAAGCTCGGTGCTATCTACGACCTGCTCTCCCCAGCCGATAATCGAGCCAGCGTATGCTGGCAATGCTGCCCCGAATAGAAAAACTACCATTACCAGCCAGATTTTCAGATTTACTCTCCCTGTCATTTTCGCTGCCTCATTTTTGCCACCAAGACACCAAAACTACAATATATATTTATTTTTTTCTTTGTGCCTTTATCCAGCTACGGCTCGTGCCTTCGCCGAGACGAGTGTCTTCATGGCTAATTCTTTTTCTTCTCAAAATAACTCCGCCTAAGCCGAGTAAAAGCAGTGTTGCCGGCTCAGGGACTGTCCAGCCGAAATCGAGTGTCTCAAAAGTCACAGGGTCAATGATTTCATAGAACTGCGAGCCCGGCTGTTCTATGCCCAGCCAATCAAAACTAACCGCAAATCCGTTGACCGTCTGGCCAACGCCAATACCTGTATCCAAAGTCAGGGCATCATAGTATCCATCATCCTGCAATACCGGCTCCGGCTGAATAACGAGCTCGTCCCAAATATCTATAGGCGTTTCAAGTGTCTCGATAGCCAGGTTTTCATAAAGGCCGTAATCAAACCAGATGGTAAACTCCTTGATTGCAGGCGTCAAGCTGATATTGGTTACGTCATAGGTATATTGCCATCGGCCTGAGCCAAGGTCAGTTGTCTCATATCGAATTTGTGTTATTGGTACGGCAAAAGAAACAGCCGCGAAGAAAAATGCGAAAACTATCCCCGCAAGAATTTCCCTTTTCATCACCATCTCCTGTTTTTAGACACGGACCTGTCCTGAGCGAGGCAAAGCCGAGTCGAAGGATAAATCCGCCAAACAGAGCGGCGGATAAACACAGATTAACACTATTTATCAAGGGTACACATGGGAAACCTCCGTATCTCCACATAATTCTGCCGTCATGGCTTCAAGATTAGGGATATTATACATTATAGGGCGTTATTTGTCAAGAAAATTCCTGTTTTTTCGCGGAATACCTGGGAAAGATGCTAAACGACCCCCGACCACCCATCCTTCGCTAATGCTACGGAGGGCAAGCAGGTGTCGGGGCTAAATAATTGCTATTTCTTTGGAGGTTCAAAGATTCTGACGGTGTTTTTGCCAGCTTGCTTGGCGGAATAAAGTGCCTCGTCTGAACGGCTTGTAATGTCCTCAGGATTGGTATCAGCGTCATATTGGCCAACACCCACACTGATAGATAGCTGTATCTGCTCTTTTCTCCATGTTGTTGGTGTCTGCGAAACAGCTTCAACCATACGCTCGGCAGCAATAGTGGCGTCTGTAAGCGGAGTATTAGGCAAAATGACGGCAAACTCATCACCTCCATAGCGTGCCGCCGTGTCGATTTGCCGAATGCATTGCTTTATCCTCCTGCTAATTTCCTTGATGACCTTATCACCGGCCCGGTGGCCATGGGTGTCATTTATCTTCTTGAGATTGTCAACATC
>CAZOQJ010000157.1:0-5021 GCA_964581905.1 uncultured Pirellulales bacterium | reverse complement strand
TATATTTCATCAGGTTGCTGTCATTGTCGCTGAGGTACCAGCCGCCTATGTTAATCGGACCGGCTGTGGTATTGTATAGTTCAATCCAATCGGGTGCTTCAGCGTGCGAATGCGACATCACTTCATTAATCACTATATCACCCGGGTTTGGAATAATACCGCTGTCGTTTGCCCCGGGCGAACCGTTTATATATGCGCTTGCTCGCCAGAAGTCTTTCTTGTCCCAGCTATTTACATCCGGATTGGTCGCATCTACTATCGTCAGTGAGTAACCCTCGCCATCGGTAATAGGCCGCCAGCCGTCACTGTAGCTGAAGTCCAGAATAGTTGTGCCCATTGCATCTTCGAGTCTTATTCTTTCACCGCCGTTGGCCAAAGAGCCGATGTACTGCCCAGCTACCGGTTTCCCCGTGCCGTATTGGGCCTCGAAGGCATCTATGTTCTTGACGACAAGGATGTGCCCGCCTGCCGCAAGCTCCAAAATCGGGAATGTGAAATTGATTCCTTCCGTGAAGCTGACAAGGTTCAGATTGATTGCTGAGGCACCGATGTTCTTTAGCTCGATATATTCTTCGTTGGGGTCGTTCGGGTCGTTTGTATCCTGCGGATGATACATAATTTCGGTGATACGTACATTATCCGCAACTTCAGGCAGGGCATAAACCGCTTCGTTGAGCGCGCTCCATTCTCCGCCCTCAATTACCCGTGCTTTTAGGTGTGTGGTTCTGCTGAGTGTAAAACCGCCACCGGAAGCGAAGGTGGCTTCTAACTCGGTACATATTAGAAAGTCCGAGCTTCCTGTTGAATTGTTCATGCCGTGGATGGCCAGTATATTGTCACCTGCCTGCAGCTTGTCGATATGGCTTGTAATGTTGTAACTCGTGAAGCCGCTTGTTTCGAGATAGTTATCTGTTGTTGAGTCCCACTCCGGCGTGCCGGTGAAGTTGTCTCTTTTCACCTCATTGCCGTTAATGTAAGCGACAAAGCCGTCATCGAACATCACTCTCAGCGTTAGAGAGGTAAAATCGACTAAATCATTACCATCAACGGTAAACGGAATGCGTATATAGCAGCCATTATAGCTGCCGTACATCTCCGCTGCGACATTAACATCAATATAGCTATCATAGTCGCCGCTCGAGTCCATCTCATATCCGACGCCGCCGGTACCGCTCGTCCAGCTCGAATCGTTGTATGGCTCGCTGCCGCCCCGCCAGGTCGTCCCGATATCGCCCGTTGGCACTCGTACCTTTTTGGCTGCATTCTCTTCCACAAGCAAGGTTGACGGTGGTGTTTCTCCGACGTAAACAGTGCCGGAAACCTTAGGGTCGTTGCCGTCAGTTGTGTAGTAAATAGTGCCTGAGCCGAGCTTGGTAATGGTAATTGTGTCACTTGTCGAAATGTAGCCGCCGTACTGGTCGAAGCCGTTTACAAAGAATGTAGGTGCCTCCAGGCTAAGATTAAATAGGCCGTTATCTTCAAACGCAGCCAATACGTATGGCTCTCGCTGGGGTATGAAGTAGTCCGGTATGAATCTCGCGTATCCCGTTGTAGAAGGCAGCACTGCCGATACCTCGTTGAATGTCTCCCACCATAGTGCGCTGAGATTTGTCTGCATTAGCGTGCCGCCGTTGCGGAAGTGTTTGTGAATGCGGTCGGCAAAAAGCTGCCTGAAGTCGGGATTGGCCTTCAGCGCACGGTAAATTCGAGGTATAGGCCACCTCCCGTTGTTCAGTCCCTTGGGTTGCGACAAATAGGAGGGACAATCTTCGAATGCTGTCAGGTAGCATTTCTCGCATTCATAGCCGACAAACCAGGTTTCAATGCCTTCAGCGTCCCAGATTGTGAACCTGAATTTGGCGCCGTCTGTCTTTTCTCGGTGGACGACCCAGTTTTTATTGGGCCAGTCGAAGTTTGATGAATAGATTTGAACAATAAGGTAATCTATGAAATCCGTGATATCGAGCTGGCTGGACACATACTCATACGCATTGTTATCGCTGAGGTCATGGCTGTCTATATAATCGAGAAAGTCTAACCATGCGACGAGGTCGCCGTCTCTGATATCGACCTCGTCGTCGTTTGCGTCGACGGCCGACTGGTTAATTATGTCAAAGCCGTTGTCTGTGCCGTACCATTCCTGGTATGCTTGTTCGGTGTCGCGGCCGCAGGGATTATAATATGCCTTATATTCGCCGTTGATATAGAGATTGGCGAATGCTCCGGTAAGCTGGACGCCGCCCATTTGCTTAAACAGACGTTTGACCCATTCGTCTTTGATAAAGGGGGTGCAGGCGTCGTTGTGTCCTCCTCGCAGCACTATACATTTATGTCGCCCAACCTCAGGCGTGAATGGGAAGAAGGGATATTCAAGGCGGTTATCTCCGTACAGGCTCCGGAAGTAGAGCCGAAAGGCGAATTTGTCTGTATTTTCCCAGGCATCCCCCCAGTCATACCACGTGCACCACAACCAATCTTCGCCGAGGGTGTATCTCGACCGTTCGCTGCCGTGAATACGAACACCGCAGTTTGTCTGGTAATCACTGCCGGCGTTTAAATCGATTATTTCGACGGACACGGGACGTTCATAGAGAATCCCATAACCCATCGGATTATTGTAGGCGTTAGGGTCGCCGCCTGATGTCCATACCCCGCTGGCGTAAGTGCCGCCAACGATGGCCATAACGCCATTTGGCACATAGAGGGATTCGTTGGCATCGCCGACGATTGAAATTACAGGCATTGCCTTAATAGCGGCATTTGCATTGAATATGCATGTGTGCGTTTCAGTTCGTGAAGGCATCCAACCGGTCTTGATTGCAGCCGCACGAAGGCAGGTGTTTGAGCTGATAGCAATAGTACCAGTGTATTCTGTACTTGTAGCTGAGGGCATCTCATTAACGATAGGTTCACTTCCGTCTGTAGTATAATATACGTCAGCTCCACCGGTTGGAGTGGCGATTGTAACATTGAAGCCTGTTTCATAGAATCCTCGCTCGTGACTAAATTCGGGCTGCTCGACTATATCAATGTATACAGCATTATTGTCCGCCAGTGGAGTTGGTACAGCAAAAAAACGCATGTTATCGTCTGCATCAGGATAACGACCATAAGAGATGTTGCCAACCTGTTCGCCGAAGGTAATACCATCAATCATAGTATCGGCATTGAGAAACAGCCTGATATCCTCGCCATCTGCGCTCAGCTTGAAACTGGCGTGCAACGGGCCATCCCCAGTATCTCCATCAGCCCAGAAAAGAATAAAACCATCAGCAGGGACATTTGTCTCAGCAGGATAACCTTCGGGAATCTGCCACTTGGTGGGGTCGTCTAAATCGTCCGTAAGGTACATCCCGCCTAAGTCTATGTCTATATCGCCGAAGTTATAGATTTCAAGCCAGTCATCGAATTCTCCCTGTGGGTCGTTTATATCGCTTTCACTGTTGTTGGAAGCCATAAACTCATTGATGACCAATGGGATACCTATCTGCTGCCAGTGGTTTGACAAAAAGGCAAAATCGATGAAATTAATACCGTTTAGGCCGTCAAAATCTGCGCAGGGTAGTTCCTCGCACTCACTACTGTCAAGCCACTGCTCTGCGAAAGTCAGGATATCCTCCCAATCGACCTTACAATTGCCGGTCAGGTCGCCTTGAGGACATATCGCAGCGGCCGCAAAACCATGCAAAATTACAATAAGTGCTGCTGAGAACAGAGACATTCTCATAGGTCTAAGCATTTTCTATTTCCTTCCTCATTATTATTTTGATATGTAACCAGTAGCTTTTAAGTTGTGACTTTTGTATCTTAAAAAAACAAAATTATGTAATGGACTTAGCCTACCTATGGCATGGCATAGCCAATGCCTTACAGCAATGACTATTATATGGCTTATTCTAACATATATTAGCAGCCGATTCAACAGTTTTTTGCCTAAATCGGCCCATTTTGGAGTTTTTAGGGTGGACTTCAGCCCATTAATTAATCTGAAAAGAACCGTTAGTTGCAGGTTTGAGTCCTGCTAGGCGTTCCGCTGCACGAAGAGCGGATAAAAATTTTCAAATGCTTGAGAAGGAAAATAAAACCGGAAATTTAGCAAAATACAACGCAGCTCGAATGTTCAAAGTCATCCTGGGACTTCTACACAGCATCCCTTACGGGATTGCGGAGAACCATTATTTTATCTTAATCGGCAGGCCCTTTCGACGAGCTTGGGATATGAACAACTTTAATTCCTCCAGTAATGTTTGCATTTGCTGAGTGTTTTCGAGCATGTTTTCGTAAAATCGGCCATCGTTTATAAGTTTGGCAGCGGTGCCCTGGCCACTGTTTACTTTCTCCAGAATCAGCCGCAACTGTTCTGTTGCTTTACTTAATTCTTCGCTTGTACCCATCATGGAGGCAGCAAGTTGGCGGAATTCTTCTATTGTCTTTGTGGTTTGCTGTGACGCTTCAGCCAGATTGGCTAAAGTATTCTTAATATTTTCTTTATTATTAGGGTCACCAACGATGTCATTGCTGCTGTTTACAAGGGTTTTCAAGTCGTCAACAAGCTCGTTCAGTTTCTCCTGGCTTTCTTCCGGGAAAAACTCACTGCTTGCGCCGGTCGAGCCCTGCAATAAGCTCCCTTGAATTAAAAATGGGCCTGTCGGTTCGTTCACGTCAAAACTGGTAAGCTTTAAGTTGATATAACTGCTGCCTAAACCTCGGGTAATCAGTTTAGCCTCAACATCTTGGGGAATGTCGCTGTATTTCTTGTTAATACTGAGAACTACCAATGTTTGGTGATAAAACTTACCGGTGTTTAGGTCCTGCATCACTTTCGGATGTTTGACCTCAGTAACTCTGCCGACTTGATAGCCACAAAAGCTCACGGGGGTATCCTTCTGTACGCCTGGTGCTGTCGGAAATCGAACATAAGCTTCAAATGAACGGATTTTGCTTACGGTTATCGGCAAATCCCCGAATTTGTATATCAGCCAAACGAGCGCAAAAACAGCTACTATAACAAAAATGCCTAC
>CAZOQJ010000156.1:0-5249 GCA_964581905.1 uncultured Pirellulales bacterium | reverse complement strand
AAGGCTCGGCAATAGATTTAAGAGCGGAGTATAAGGAAGTGTTCCAGTCTTACAATATTCTACGCCAATTGGGTAAAAAAGTGAGTCTTTGATGACTGTTTACGATAAAAATAACGCATTTTTTTACATCAAAAACGGTCACAATCCCTTTAGTAACAAATACTTACATATCTGCCATTATAGCAGATATGAATTTGAGAGCAAGTTATAACGAATAATCGTTTTGCCGTTTATGTTTTCTAATTATAGCAGATATGAATTTGAGAGCAAGTTATAACCTAAACAGCATGGCCTGCATATTCGCTTTATTATAGCAGATATGAATTTGAGAGCAAGTTATAACAAAGCAATCAATTCGGCAAAATTGACAAGAATTATAGCAGATATGAATTTGAGAGCAAGTTATAACTGCACGCTCGATACTATCACTGCTCTATAAATTATAGCAGATATGAATTTGAGAGCAAGTTATAACCCATCTTACGGAACGGCAAAACCGTTAATCATTATAGCAGATATGAATTTGAGAGCAAGTTATAACTCGAGACACACGGCCTCGCTCTGCTCTTTCATTATAGCAGATATGAATTTGAGAGCAAGTTATAACATTAACCTTGTGCTACAGATGATATTGCTGATTATAGCAGATATGAATTTGAGAGCAAGTTATAACTCGCAAAGACCTTATCAATAAACTCAAACGATTATAGCAGATATGAATTTGAGAGCAAGTTATAACATGAATTTCTAACGGAGTTCGGTGTGCCGAATTATAGCAGATATGAATTTGAGAGCAAGTTATAACTACAGACTGTCGATTCCAATTGTCTATCCATTATAGCAGATATGAATTTGAGAGCAAGTTATAACGGCAACTCCCGAAGAAGCAACAACCGGATTATTATAGCAGATATGAATTTGAGAGCAAGTTATAACCGAGAAATTGGCCGGGCGCCGGTCTCTCGTATTATAGCAGATATGAATTTGAGAGCAAGTTATAACAAGTGATCATCTTAACCGACTCGATATTTAATTATAGCAGATATGAATTTGAGAGCAAGTTATAACGCCACGCACGGAAAGGGACTGATACCCTACATTATAGCAGATATGAATTTGAGAGCAAGTTATAACGGTCGTTAACGTCTAAGCCGTGCATACTCGATTATAGCAGATATGAATTTGAGAGCAAGTTATAACAGGAATTGGCGGTGTTCCCATTCGAGGTATATTATAGCAGATATGAATTTGAGAGCAAGTTATAACGGCAGTATCAACCCTCACATAACGGTTGTAATTATAGCAGATATGAATTTGAGAGCAAGTTATAACACAGTTGGGTCAGAGGGAAGGTAAAATCCCGGTTTATTTTATCAGCTTTATAATTTCATCGAGGTCGTTGGGCGCTTCTATTGGCGGATTGCTGAATTCGCCCTGTTTTTCCTTGTGGTAATTGACCGTTACGTTGGGGTCTTTTAACGGATGGCCTGTCAGCACGCAGGCAACCCGCTCGTCGGCGTCGATTATGCCTTCAGACCTGAGATGCCTTAAGCCGGCTATTGTTGCCGCCGAGGCCGGCTCACAGCCTAATCCGTATTTGCCTATAAGGGCCTTTGCGTCGAGAATCTCTTCGTCGGTAACAGCGCGGACAATGCCGTCGCATAGAGCGAGCGCCCGCAGGCATTTCTTTAGATTCACAGGGCGTGAAATTTCTATGGCTGAAGCACAGGTGTGCGGTGAAAAATGACGGGCAGTCAAATCAGCGTAATAATCATCGATGATTTTCTGATTAACTTCGCTGTTGTTCCAAAGGAGCTTTTTGTTATTGACCAAATCGGTAAGTGTGTCTGCCCCGGTAGCGTTAATAATTGCCATTCGTGGTATCTGCTTGATTAGGCCGAGCTGTTTCAGCTCGTAAAAGGCCTTGCCGAATGCGCTTGAATTTCCGAGGTTTCCGCCCGGAACCACAATCCAGTCCGGCACTTCCCAGCCGAGGGCTTCGATAATCCGGTACATTATTGTCTTTTGGCCTTCGAGGCGGAATGGATTCAGCGAATTGAGCAGGTATAGGCCCAGCTTTGAACAGACGTCCTGAACCTGCCGCATACAGTCATCGAAATCACCACGTATCTGGATAGTTTGTGCGCCGTAATCCATCGACTGGCTCAATTTGCCAAAAGCAATTCTGCCTGAGCCGATAAAGACCGTGCATTTGAGTCCGCAGTGATGTGCATACAGGGCCACCGATGCCGATGTGTTGCCCGTTGAGGCGCAGGCGCATGATTTTGCGCCGACCAGCTTTGCATGGCTGAACGCCGCTGTCATTCCGTTGTCCTTGAATGAGCCGGATGGGTTCAGTCCTTCGTATTGCAGATAGAGGCGGCCCGGCTTCAGAGCGACATATTCAGCGACAGCGTCATTTTGCTGCAGGATGGTCTGGCCTTCGCCTATGGTTACTTTGAATTTGTCATCACAGAAGTTAAGCAGCTCGCGGAATCGCCATACACCGGAAAAATCCAGAGGATTGTCTCTGTTTGCCCAGCGTTTGGCAAAGTCGCTTAATTTATTTGGAACATCAATTTTGTCCCAGTTATATTGTGCATCCAACAATTCGCCACATTTGGGACACTTAAAAAGCGCCTGGCCACAGTCGAACTGGGCCCCGCAATCAGGATTGATACACTTCTGAAAAGCAGCGTTGGTTATGCTCATACACAGGTTCCTATCTCAAATTTGAAATGCTACTCTGCGAAGTATGCTACGTAGCACGAGTCTCAAATCTCAAAAATGTAACGGCGTAGTAATCTTATCCAAACTTTGGATTTTATACCATAATTTTACGCTTTTTGCTATCCTTGTTTTGTGTTGATTTTTTCTATTAGCTCTGGCAGCTCGGAAAGCTGGTTTATTTTCAAGGCACCTTTCGGAATTTTCTTTCCGTCATTGGTGTAAGCGGCTTTTAAAACGGCTCTCATGCCGGTCTTTACCGCGGGATTAATATCCTTATTAATGCGGTCTCCTACGAACAATATATTTTCAGACAGCTCGCCGATTCTGTCTGCGGCAATCTTAAAAATTCGGGTGTCCGGTTTTCGGAAGGCAAATTCATACGAGTAAACTCTGACTGTAAAAAAATCGAGCATGCCCAGCTCTTTTAAATGCTGCTCCAGGGAACAGGCATTCACGCAGGTATTTGAGACTATGCCGAGCTTAAGACCCAGATTTTTAAGGGCACTTAAGGTCTCTATTATTTTCGGCTCGACCTGCGTGATTTTACTCAACGGCTCATACCACAGCCACGCCAGGTGCCGCCACTGCTGCTCGTTAAGCCCGAGTCTTTTTTTCGTGCCGACCTTTTTTAACAGTGCCAGCGTATCGAAATCCCGCCCAATTATATTCCACAGCAGGCGGCGTATATGCAAACGTATCAGGTTTAGGCAGAGTTGATATTTAAAACAATTGACCGGTTGGCCCAGATTTTTCAGGAAATCGTAAGATGCTTTTGCCCCAGCCATGAAAATCCGGGTCGTTTTGACTTTACCAAAGTTCAGCAAAGTGTCTCCAAGGTCGAACAGTACCGCTTTGACCCTTCGACTTCGCTCAGGGTCAATGGTGAGCGGTGTCGAACCATTGATTTTTTTGTCCGGCATAATTAGCGTAAATGCGTTGATGCGTAGATGAGTATATGCGTTTACTCATCGACTCATCCACTTATTTTTTTAATGGCGGTAAGTCATTGCCGAAAGCGTCCCGGATCCACTCGAACATTTCCTCATCCGATACCATAGCTACCCTGTCGGCTGCATACTCGGTGTCAATTTTGTCTTTTATTTTGGTTATACGAGGGTCGTGCTTGGGTATTTCAATCTGGTACCTGGCTTCTATCCAGTGTTTGATGCCCGCTGCCCCGCTTTTATCAGTAATTGCTACACCGGTGGGGCGATTGAGTATTTTTTTGGTGTCGAAGCAATTGTATATTTCCTCGTTTTTCAGCAGGCCGTCCGCGTGAATTCCAGCCCTGGTCATATTGAAATCTCTTCCGACCAGCGGGTAGTTATGTGGAATATCAAAGCCGAGCTCTTTTCTGGCGTACTCAGCTAATTCGGTTATGGCCTGATAGTTGACACCTTCGACCATGCCTTTCAATTGGGCATGTTCGACCACAATCGCCTCCAGAGGAGGATTGCCCGTTCTCTCTCCAGAGCCGAATATTGCGGCGTTGGCGGCGCTGCAGCCATACAGCCAGGCCGTTACAGCATTTACCTGAACCTTGTGCAAATCGTTATGGCCGTGCCATTCCAATCGTTCTGAGGGGACCCCAATTTGCCGAAGCCCGTGCACAAGTTTCGGGACACTGCGCGGTAAGGCGACCTCCGGCCAGGGAAGACCAAAGCCGAGAGTGTCACAAAGGCGTATCTTGACCGGCTTATTATATTCTTCGGAGAGCTTCATTAACTCCGCAGCGAACGGCAGAACGAAACCTTCATAATCGGCCCGCGTGATGTCCTCGAAATGACAGCGTGGTATAACGCCATTATCGAGAGCGGCTTTTGCAATATCAAGATATGCAGCCATTGCCTGTGCCCGCGTCTTTCGCAGTTTCAGGAATATATGGTAATCGCTTGCCGAGGTCAAAATTCCGGTTTCGGCAAGCCCCATTTGTGAGACCAGCTTAAAATCGGCTGCCACAGCCCTGATCCAGCCGGTTATCTCAGGATACTTATAACCTCGCTCTTTGCACAGCTCTACCGCTTTTCTGTCGCGTTTGGAGTATAAAAAGAACTCGCTTTGACGAATCAAGCCGGTGCCGCCGTCTATCTCGTGCAGAAAGTCGAATATCCTCAGGATTTGCTCCGGCGTATAGGGCGGCCGGGCCTGCTGACCGTCGCGGAAGGTCGTGTCCGTTACCCAGATTTCGTCTGGAATGTCATACTCAACTTTTTTATTGTCGAGTTTTACCCTGGGAAATTCAGTATAGGGGAAAGTTTCACGGTATAGATTAGGTTTATTTACGTCAACGAGTTTGGTGGTTTTTTTCGCCATTATTCATCTCCAATCTAACTGCGGTTTGGCGCCTATGCCAAAACAAGTACGTTGTCGGCTCTTTAATTGTTCAACTGACCATCTTATATATCACTCGAAATATAAGCAGTGGCCGAGATGGGAGTCGAACCCATACGCCCTTTCGGACAGGGGATTTTAAGTCCCCAGCGTCTGCCATTCCGCCACTCGGCCAAAATCTCGTATTG
>CAZOQJ010000155.1:0-5274 GCA_964581905.1 uncultured Pirellulales bacterium | reverse complement strand
GCTGTGTTGCCAGAATGTAAAGGTGATATGGTAGTGCCATAACCTGGTCGAAAACCGACTTAGGCAATTTTGGCAGATAGAAGGCAGCAACCGTCAACAAAATAGGTGCAGTTTCCCCTGCAACTCGCCCAACTCCCAGGATTGAGCCGGTCAGCATCCCCGGAATGGAATAAGGTAGCACATTTTTACGGATGGTTTGCCATTTTGTAGCGCCGAGAGCCAGGCTGCCTTCTCTTAGAGATTGAGGAACAGCGCGCAGTGCTTCCTCACTGGAAACGATAATAGTCGGCAGTATCATACAGGCCAGGGTCAGACAGCCAGCTATTAAAGAGGTACCAAAGCCCAGGAATATTACGAAAAGTCCCAACCCGAAGAGTCCAAAAACTATCGATGGGACGCCAGCTAAGGTTACGATTGCAAGTCTTATAGTCCTGGTAAACTTTGAGGGCTTTGCGTACTCTGAAAGATAAATTGCAGTCGCTATGCCAAGCGGCAGTGTAATAATCATAGTTCCTGCAACGAGATAAAAGGTGCCTACAATTGCCGGCAGAATCCCTCCTTCAGCTCCGCTATTTCTTGGCGTTGTAGTCAGAAACTTCCAGTTTATTGCAGGTAAACCATTCCAGACAATTTTAAGGATTATCGAAGCAATTACGAGCACAATGAAATAGGTAACTATTCGTATTAACCAGTAAATTGTTCTTTGTGTCTTTGCGGTTCGCATTATGCAATCCTGTATTTTTTAAGAACCTTCTGTGCAACCATATTCAATCCGAATGTTGCAAGTAAAAGAACAATCCCGACACAGAACAAAGCTCTATAGTGCATGCTTCCAAAAGCAACTTCGCCCATTTCAGCCGCTATGGTAGCGGTCATTGTTCTTACAGAATCAAAAGGCCAGGCGGTTATTACAGCGGCATTTCCGGTAACCATCATTACTGCCATGGTTTCTCCGATAACTCTGCCTGTGCCGAGCATTACAGCTGCGATTATTCCGGGAAGTGCTGCTGGAACGGTTACCTTCCAAATGGTCTGCATTTTGCTTGCGCCCAATGCAAGTGAGGCTTCTTTGTAGGAAGTAGGTACGCTTCTTATAGCATCCTCAGAGATGGATATTACCGTTGGTATTGCCATCAAAGCTAACAGAATCGCGCCAGCCAGGGCGGTTAATCCCGTGGATAGCTGAAAACAGGCCTTGATTAGCGGTACTAATACGACCAAGCCAAAAAAACCAATAACAACAGACGGTATTCCAGCCAGTATCTCTATAAATGGCTTTAGAAATTCTCTTTCTGCAGGTTTTGCCAGCTCTGAAATATATACTGAGGCGCCAACGCCAAAGGGAACCGTTAATAGCGTTGCCAGTAAAGTGATGAGAAGTGAACCGGTTATTAGCGGCAGAATGCCGAATGATTCTTTTTGGAAAGAAACTGGCATCCATCGGATACTTAGAAGCTCTTTTAAGCCGGGTTCAATGACGAAAGGACCGGCTTCTTTGCCCAGGAAAACAAAAATACTTATTACAATCAAAATAGTCGTTGAAGCCGTGCTTAATAGTAATAATTTGACAGTTTTTTCTTTCCAGGTAACTTTCATTATTTAGCCGTAACGTATCCAGTCTTTTTAACTATGACCTGACCCTCATCGCTAAGGCAAAAATCTACAAATTTTTTTAAGGTTCCTTTTGGCTGGCCATTGAAATAAAGGTAAAGCGGCCTTGCGATAATATATTGTCCCGATTTTACGGTTTGCTCTGATGGAAGGATAGCTGGCGAGTTTTTATCGGCTTTTACTGCTAAGATTTTCACTTTATCTTTTGCAGCCAGGGCATAGCCCAATCCGACATATCCTATCGTCCACCGGTCGGTTGAAACGGATTGAATAATCGCCGAAGTAGCAGGCAGCAACTTTGCATCTGTCATATAATCCTTCTTTTTAAGGACCATTTCCTGGAAAAAGACATAAGTTCCGGAACTTGATTCTCTTGACAGTACTATAATATCTTCATCAGGGCCGCCAACATCATTCCATCAAGCAGATTTGCCGGTAAAGATATTACCTAATTGTTCCATTGTTAACTCATTGACAGGATTTGCTGGATTGACAACAACCGCGATACCATCTCTGGCAACGGCGATTTCGTTTGGTTGGATATATTTCTCTATAGCCAGCATTAATTCCTTATTTTTTATCTTCCTTGAAGCGGCACAAATATCAGTAGTGCCGTTTAAAAGCGCTGCTATTCCTGTTCCTGAGCCGCCACCTGTTACAGATACCTCTATATCAGGATTTTTTTTCATAAAGGCTTCAGCCCAATTACTTACAAGATGCACCATGGTGTCCGAGCCCTTGATAGTTATAGATTTTCTTTCTGCCTCAGTCTGGTCGTTTCTCCTGGCGCAACCAAAGGCAGCTATTATTGTTACTGCTACTAAGAGGACCGAGAGGGCAACTTCTTTAACACGTTTTCTACTTTTTTCGTTCATTTTCTCTTCTCCCATATTAATTGATTGAGTTTATAGAATATATCATTCAACACAAAATTTAAAACTTTAGAAGCAGGTCGGCCTGCAGTCTTCGATAATCACCGCTGTGATTGGGAACGCTCGCTCTATATTCATTATGGAAGTACGTCAGTGCTGCCTGAAGATTCTTTGCCAATTGGTACTTAAAGCCAAATCGATGGCCCTTGCCGTTCGTTCCGCCGCCGATAAAGTCAGAATCACAGAATGAGCCTACCACTGCGTCGGCTTCGAGGTCTCTGTAATCATAAGAAAGCTTCCAGGAACCAGGTTTTTTGGCCTTGTTGATTTTGGTACCAATGAGCCAGCCGGTGTCATCGCCTGAATTTGCAGCAAGGTTATGGGCCAAGTCTCCATAAACTGCTACCGGCATTCCGAAGCATTTGGTGCCGTATTCAACAAAGGCCTCGAAGATATCAAAGTCGCTTGTAAATTGATTGGCAGCAGTTTTAGTGTTTCCATAGAAGCTACTCGAGGAAGACCAGGTACTCTTAAGGTCACCTCGTCCTTTTATGTTGCCATAATCGAAGTAGCTTATACCACCGAGGATGTAATCCGAGTTGCCCATCGTGTGCTTGATATAAGTCTGTATGCCCCAAAGTGAGGTATCCACGCCGCTGGAGTTTTCATCAACCCAGAAGCCACCGCCATTAATGTACAGCTTACTGTTTTTACCGAAGGGTCTTACGTATTTGGCTGCAATACCTTCGGGATTTAGGTCGCCGTCCCAGATGAGCTGATTCCCGCCTACTTTGTAGAAGGGATTCTTCATCTTTCCACCATAGACATTAAGTCCCTCCCTGGATGCCGGGTGCCAATTGAAGTAGGCGAGGTCAAGCCAGAGTTCCTTGCTGGAAAAGCTATCCTCTAACGTCTGATTTGTTGACGCGGGGTCGGCAGAACCGGTGGCAAGTCTAACACCTACGTCCCAATCGTCATTGACTTTCCCTTCGAGCATCAATCGAGCACGAACCCGATGTCGATCCCTGCCATTTTTCCATCTCACACTACCGCTCGTTTCCTCATCGATATGTTCGTGTCGGTACCTCAAGTCACCACTGATTTTCACATTTTCCACCCACTTGATACTGTCGGGCAGAGCCGGTGCTTCCTTTTGCCTTTCTGCTACTTCTTCGATTCTCTGTGTTAGTGACTGCTCTTCGAGTTTTTGCCTTACCTCGAGTTGCTCGACCCTTTCCTGCAAATGTTGAATTATCCTGCTTTGCTCTAAAACTAATTCTTTGAGTTCACTAATTTCGTCGGCTTTTGTACCAGTTGTATGGCTGGCAATCAACAATACAAATGTCACTAAGACTTTTTTGTTCATTTCTTCTTCTCCTTATAAAATAAAACACCGAAATCTATATATACTTCTTATCGTTTTCCAAAAATATAGTACCTGATTAGTGTGAAGGAAATATGAAGAGACCGTGAAAAATTGGTGATTTTTGAAAAAAGGTTCACCTTTAGATTACGTTTTCAGTGGAGTGTGAACAAATTAATAACCAATGCCGATAAGCTCTTTTTACCACTTATAATCCTTATCAAACCAGAGGTGATAGAATGGTAATGAGGAATACGGAGGAGCGGTACCACGGCTGTAAAGCCGTGGGGCTCCATTACTCATCTGTCTTTTCATCAAAATAGTCGAGGTCGCTTATGGGTAAAATTACAGAGGTTGCAATATTTGCCAGATGAGCCACAATGCGCTTAAAATGCCTTGCGATTAAAACGAAGCAAACAGCTTCGTTAATCGAGAGATTGCTCTTTGCAACTTGCCTGACAATCCTATCACATTGTATTGCAATCCTGTGTTCATAATCCCACGATGATTCAGCCTTGTTTTTGTCTGCTTCGATAAAGGCCTCTTTAGTTCGCTCAAACAAATTTAGAATATCTTTGTCAATGTCGCTGAAATATTGTGAGAACACAGCTTTATCTATCGGCCCTTCCATGAGCTCTGTAACTTCATAAAGGTTCTTGCAATAGTCACCCAGCCTTTCCGCATCTTTTACAACGCTCATTAACAACAAACACGCGGACACCTCGACTGTTGGCTGAAGGGAAAGATGTTCCACAATTCGTTTGCGTATACCTTTCTGCAAACGATTTACCTTCTTATCTACCTCGTAGATTTTCTTCTTCAAATCCGGCTCTTCGACGTTATCTAACAAACGGCTGCAAACAGCTTCAAACATGCATTTTGAGTCCTCTAACATATCCCTGAATTCCTCAAGGACCTGAGACAGGAAATCTTTGCCTTTCCAAAAGCTTAATAGATTTTTGAACATATTCGTTTCTCCTACTTGAAACACTTAGAGATAAAGATTAATAATGCTGGTATGAGGAAAAACACACTCAATACGTAAATAAATGCGTACCTTCTTTTTTTGTAGGCCAGGTCCCCCAGTGACCTGGCAAGATTTATCGGGAGCATTCTAACAGCTCTTATTGGGAAAACAATCAAAACACCTATCGTGTTAAATAGAAAGTGTTCGAATGCAACAACGATTGCCGAAATGTTTCCAGTGGCAAATGACGCAAGTATAGCAGTGGTGGTTGTCCCGATGTTAGCACCCATAGTTATTGAGAATGCGGTCTCGATGGTGATAACGCCGGCAGCGGCAAGAGGGACAAGCAATGAGGTTGTAACCGAGCTGCTCTGAACAATAATTGTAAAAATCAGACCTGCAAAAAGGCCTAACAACTTGCTTCTGGTGACGACGTTGTCCAAAATAATCTCTGCCCTTTT
>CAZOQJ010000154.1:0-5311 GCA_964581905.1 uncultured Pirellulales bacterium | reverse complement strand
ACCACGATATTGTAAGTTTGCCAGACGTTGCCGGGCTTGATTGTCAAATCCGCATACACATTTTCATGTTTCGCTACCATCGACAATGTTTGCTCAACAAACGGCACCCCCATAGTGCCGATGATGATTTTTAACTTTGGAAATGTTCTGGCAACCTCATCCAAAAGGTATGGCTGAGCATAGTCCAGAATGGCGTCTGGTTGTAAAGAGCCACCGTTGTGGAAGAAGACAGGCAGGCCAAGCTGTTGCGCCGATTCATAGAACCGCATCGCCCTGCTGTGGGTCGGATGAAAACCACAACGACAGCAGTACAGAACCGTTCCCTTAAGTCCAAGTTTGTTGATATATGTTAGATTTTTTGCACTAACATTATCTTTGATGGGCTCTATAACTGCAAAGCCGACCATCTTCTCTTTATGTTTGTTCACATATTCAGACAGTCTCTTATTGACCTTTTCGCTTGATTCATCCGGGTCAGCCAATACGAAGCAGATATCTACTGTTTGTGTTGCCTCGATATGCTCAGATGTGCTGACATCATCGTCAGCGGCATAATTTGTATGCGTATGACAGTCAACAATCATATTTTAGCCCTTTTAATTATTTGGCTGTTATCGATAGCGACTCTTGCAATCCTTCGACTACGCTCAGGATTAGATGGTGAGCAAAGTCGAACCATTGCAATGTATATTAGCTCGATACATTCCCACCGTCAAGCACATATATGGCACTATAGACGGTGAAAAATGGGACATCTAATCAGTCAATTTCCTTATAAAATCGGCAAAAAGCTTTTCTTGACATTAAAATGCAGGGTGTGTAATATGCCCGCCACGTAGAAATTTAACAAGTGGCGAATTTTATGGATTGTCCGGTTTGCAAAAATGCGATGATTACCCTTGAGCTTGCCGATGTTGAAATTGACTATTGCACTGATTGCGGCGGAATCTGGCTTGATGCGGGTGAACTTGAAATGCTATTGGGTGGGCTTGAAAAAGCCAGGCAATTGCTCGATTCGTTCAAACCTGGCTCTATGTCAACTGAGAAACCGAGAAAGTGTCCCATCTGCGATAAAAAAATGCAAAAAATCATTGTTGGCTCGGAGGAGCCGACTATACTTATCGACAAGTGCCGTAGGGGTGATGGTTTGTGGTTCGACAGAGGTGAGCTGCAGGACATCGTAAATAGGGCGGAGCTGGATAAAGATAATAAAATTCGAGAATTATTAGCTGATATGTTTGGCTGTAGTCAGCAGGATTAAAGTTAGAGACTAAGCGATGAAATAAGCGAAAAAAAAGTCTGGCTTCTTAAGAAAAAATGAGTAAAATACAAATGATAAGCAGATTTAATGAAAGGAGCAAATCATGGCTATCGAGAACATGTTAGGTCTGAGTACATGGACGATTTTTAGTATTGGTTTTGTTGTCGTTGTTATTATTGTGGCGGTCATTTTGAAAAAGCGTGGGTAGCACAAAATGGAAAAAATTGCATTCAATAAAGGAGAGGAACTATGCTAACACTACTTATTATTGCTGTCGTTCTTGCTCTGCTGGTTATTTTTGTAATCGGTATTTACAATGCCCTGATTCGTCTTCGCAATCAGGTTAATAATGCCTGGTCACAGATTGATGTTCAGCTAAAGCGTCGGCACGATTTGATTCCCAATCTCGTCGAAACAGCTAAGGGCTATATGCAGCACGAGCGTGGGACTTTTGAGGCGATAACAGAGGCCCGAAGCCAGGCAATGGGAGCAAAAAATGTTGCCGATGCATCGAAAGCTGAAGGTGCGCTCGGCGAAGCGCTGAGCAAATTTATGTTAGTTGTCGAGAATTATCCTGATTTGAAAGCCAATCAGAATTTTCTTGCCCTTCAGGAGGAGCTGACCAGCACGGAGAATAAGATATCTTTTGCCAGGCAGAGCTATAATGACCAGGTCCTGTTCTTTAACAACAAGATTCAGATGTTTCCTTCTAACCTTGTTGCGAATATGTTCAATTTCGGCAAACGTGATTTCTTCGAGATTGAGGTTGCCGCCGAGCGAGAAGTGCCTAAGGTTAGTTTTTAGTTTTGAATTTTTGAGCTATAAAAAAGTAGGGTCTCAAACTAAAAACTAAGAATGCTTTGTAGAAAACATCAGTCCAAAGCTCGTCATTGCGAGCGAAGCGAAGCAATCTCAAACGTAAAGACGCTTTTTTCTGCTTATTGGGCAAGAGATTGCCACGGCCTTTCAGTCCTCGCAATGACAATTTACACATGATTTCTACAGAGCAAACCAAGAAATTAAAAATAGAAACTTAATGTCATGTGGGAACTGATAAGGGCCAATAAGAGAAACTCCGTCATGCTGATTGTGCTGATGGCGGTGGTTCTTTTGTTGTTGGGCTTTATCATCGGCATGGCATTTAATCCGAAACAGGGTGGCTTTTTCGGCATAATCATAGCAGCAGTTATCTGGCTGATACTTACTTTGATAAGTTTTTCAAGTGGCGACCAGATTTTTTTGGCTGCGAGCAAAGCGGTGCCTGTTACTCACGATGTGCATCCACAGCTTTTCAATATTGTTGAAGAGATGAAGATTGCTGCATCTCTGCCGGCGATGCCGAAGGTTTATATTATTAACGACCCCGCACCTAATGCCTTTGCGACCGGTCGAAGTCCTCAATCCGCTTCGGTCGCAGTAACGGCTGGTCTTCTGGCTCGGCTCAACCGCGATGAGCTGCAAGGTGTCGTGGCTCACGAGATAAGCCATATACTTCACCGTGACATTCTTTTCGTTACCCTTGCCGGCATTATGCTTGGCTCAATCGTCCTGCTGTCGCAGGTTTTTCTGCGGGGGATGTTTTATAGCTCGATGGGTTCTCGGCGGAGATATTCTGGCGGCGGCAAAGGCGGCGGCCAGGCCCAGATTATTATGCTGATTATTGCGATTGTTGCTGCAATTCTTGCCCCTATAATGGCCTATTTGCTTTATTTTGCTCTTTCACGCAGGCGCGAGTATCTTGCTGATGCAGGTGGCGCCAGATTGACACGTTATCCGGAAGGCCTGGCAAGCGCTCTGGAAAAAATTGCCAATGACCCATCACCGCAATTGGCTGCCGTGAACAAAGTAACAGCCCCGATGTACATCGTTAATCCTTTCAAGAAGAAAGGACAAATGAAACTATCCGATTTAACCAGCACACATCCGCCGATTTCTGAAAGGGTAAGAATTCTGCGCAGTATGTCACACGGTGCATCTTTCAAAGATTACTCAGATGCTTATACTAATGTAACAAAGAATAAAACGGTTGTCCCTGCTGTGGCCCTGACCAAAGAGGATATTGCTTTGCGCCAGGCAAGTGCAGAGGCCAAAAAGAAAGAGCGCCTGGAAAAGCAGATGCACCAGGTGGGCGACATTATGCGGAGGGTAAATCAATTCGTATTTTTGACCTGCCTGTGCGGCCTGAAATTAAAAATCCCGCCAAATTTCAAGGGCAATAAGGTCAGGTGCCCCCGCTGCAAAAGAATCCTTGACTTGCCTAAAAAATAATCAATCGTCTCCGTTATCAAGCACGTCCTTGCTCCGAATTACCAGCCTTCGCAGAAAGCCACAGGCTTTGCCCGTGGATGAATGCTAAAAGGGTATTCACCGTAGCCTTTGGCGTAGGCGGATGTGCTTCGGCGTGCTCCACATAAAACGTCAAAAAGTCCCATAATTTCCTTGACAAATGTGCCTGAATAAAGTAAATTTATATAATACTGCAATAGGAAATATTCGAGAAAGGTTCCTACTGTTTTTCTGCCATTTTTGCTAAAAAAGTAGTTTTTTGTAAAAAAATAGAGGGAAATTCAGCGAACGAATGACCACAAGTCGTTTTTTTCCCTAAAGATGCAGGGCACAGACATCTGGCTAAATCGTCGGAGTTGACAATAGATTTATCTATTTTGTGTAAGGTTCTCACCAGTTATTGAAAGGGGGCAAAAGATGAAAATGAAAAATTTGATAACAACTTCCATTGCATTGTGTCTAATTCTGTTTGTGAATAGCATTGCATGGGCCGCTCCGCTGACTGCTGAACAGATGTACCTGGACCCCTCTTTAGTTTTGGAGGACTACTATGACTATGATTATTACACAGCGGGGCACACCGCGTACTTTGCTAATGTGCAAAGCCTCAAGGTATTACCTCTATTGACTGCTGATGGCAATGCGTATTATTTCACGCCGACAGTTGACTACACCGGCGACATCACCGATGCCAATGGGAGCATCACTTTTATTAGGCCTGGACCCTATTTTGTCTTGGCTACATATACCGATGAGACAACAGAGCTATTCGACTATGGTATCGAATTCCTAATGCAGGATGCAAATGATAAGAAGACACATAATTGGGAAGAAGAAGAAACCCCGGCACCTGATGTTGTGATTGTTGACTCCAACCCGTACGAGATTAAGAATCCCAATGCCCCCCCACCAACACTTACCAGAAGTCTAAAAGATTCACAGCCAGACTTCAACGATGGCACTACTGAAGTGAATGACCCGATGACCTGGGAGGAAGTAATTAATTACATCACAAAGAATCTAACCAACAAACATGTAGAGCTAAGCGGCCACGGTCTTAAGGGGAAGTTTTTCTGGGACGGCAACGAGGTGCCAATCACAGACTTCGCGAAACTGAAAGGACATGTTAACTACCTCACCTTTATGTCCTGCTTAACCGGAGCTGGCCCAGAAGGAGATGCTTTCCTTAGTACAATAGCCATCTACCTCGGTAAAGCAGGTGCTTACACTGATTGCGTAGCAGGCAACGGAAAAGAATGGTCCATAAACGACGATGGGTATTTTAAAATTGTTCAAACTCCAAAGGCTTGGGAACCTTGCCCGAATAATATTAGCATAGATATGCATAGTGACCCTATTCTTAGCTGGACACCAGGGGCGTATGCCGACACGCACGATGTATATTTTGGCACCAATTTTAACGATGTAAACGACGCCAACAGAAGCGATCAGTCCGGCCTGATGAATTACAGTCTGAACCAGAGTTCCTGCTCCTATTATCCCGGCCTTCTCGAATTCGACACAACCTACTACTGGCGAGTCGATGAGGTCAATATGGCCGATGACCCGAACACGTGGAAAGGTGATGTCTGGAGCTTTACGACAGGCAAATATCATGTTGTAGAAAATTTTGAGGAATACGCCGACACAACTGCTTTGAAAGCTGTGTGGAAGCCCAAGTCGGATATAAAAGCTTCGAGCGATATCGTGTGTGGTCTGGAACACAGCGGCCTACAGGCGATGGCGATTCTTTATGACAATACT
>CAZOQJ010000153.1:0-5385 GCA_964581905.1 uncultured Pirellulales bacterium | reverse complement strand
CCCAGCGTTTTGGTATGGACCCGGATAAGGATGCAATTAACTATATGTTAGCAGGCAGTGTCAGGCAGGGTGACGAGATTAAGAATGAGCTGATATTGTTTGCTGCGGATGATGAAACGATAAAAAGTCATATTGAGATGCTTGAAGAAGCACAGCTTAAGCCGGCAGCGATAGATACGGCTCCATGTGCGTTGTTTAGAAGTTTTGAGAGGACATTGAGACGCCAGGAGGATAGAGAGTACACGGTCGTTTTTGTAGATATGGGTAGCCGGTTTACCACTGTAGTGTTTGGTCGTGGAGGAGAGATTAGTTTCGTTAAGCAGATACCGATTGGTGGGGAAAAATTTAATCGGGAAATCGCAGCAAAATTAGCTATTAGCATCAAGGAAGCTGAGACATTGCGGAAGGCGCTTCGTGCCGAGAGAGGCCTTTTGGCAGCACAGTTAGACTCGGCGGAGCAGGCTGAAGGCAGCAAACAGCTTGATGCAACGACGCGGCAGGTGATGGTTGATGTGATAAGCACAATTGCGGAAGAGATGGCAAGAGAGATATCACTATGCTTTAGATATTACACAGTGACCTTTAGAGGCAAGCGTGTGGAGCGAGCAGTTTTTGCCGGTGGGGAGGCATACGAAAGTATTCTAATAAATATCCTTAAGCGGCAATTGGCAGTTGAGGTTGAGGCGGCTCAGCCATTGAAGGGATTCGACTTGTCGAGTGAAAAGGCAAATATAAATTTCGATAGCGACCGGCGAGGTTTGCTTTGTGAATGGGCAGTAGCTGTGGGACTTAGTCTTAAGGGTTGGGATGGAGCCAAATGCGTATAGCGTTAATGCTCAGGTAAAGTATTAGATACGAGTTCGTTATGAAGGAAATTGATTTTCTTCCACAATGGTATAAAAGCGGCAAACGACGTCAGTTTAGCTATCGCACGCAGTGCGTCGCTTTGGCTGGTATATTCGTGGTGATGGTAGTGTGGAATTTTATTACTGCGCATTCTATTTCAAAAGCCAGGGCAGAGCTTACCCAAATGCAGGTGAGTCAGGCGGAAGCAGGAGGTGCATCAGCTAAATTGGCCAATGTTAAAAGCGAATTGGCAAACTTGCAGAAGAAAGTGAAGTCTATAGAGGAAATCGATTCCAAAATTGACGTCGCAAGTGTTTTAGCTGAGATGAGCTTTTTGATTGACGAAAGGGTAGTGCTTAGCAAAGTCCAGTTCATCGCTGAAAGATTTGAGGACAAGCAGCAGGTTGCACTAGGCAGTGGTTTTGCTGTAAGGGTTGCCAGGGCCACGATTAGAGGAAAAAGCTCACTGCCGCTTGGTGGCGTGCGATTTAAGGTGGTGATAAGCGGCATAGCGACAGATGCAAGTGATGTGGCGGCTCTTGTTTGCAGAATAGAAGACTCACCTTATTTTTGTAGTGTAATACCGTTGTTTTCGCGAAACAAACAGATACAACGAGGAACTAACCCTCTGGGGAATGTCCAGAGCTATAACAGGTATGTTTCAAAGTCAGCAGATGTTTTCCGGGTAAGTGAGTTTGAGATAAGTTGCTATTTGGCAAATTATCGTGCTCGTCTGGGCAAAGGCCCAGCCGTAGCTCCGGAAGGGTAATGCCGTAATGGATTTGGCCATGCCTGATGGCAGGCATACTGTGGACAAGTAAAGAGCAGGAGCAAAATGTTGTTTCAAGAAAGACGGCAAATAGTGATATGTGTTTTGACTGGTGCAGTAGTAGGTGGATTTCTACTGTTTCGGTACCTTCCTTTGCGGAAGAAGGCCAAGGCGGTCGAACAGATGCAGATCACGCAAACATTTGCTGTTATTAAAGAATTGACGGAGAGTAGGCAGCTACCGATACTCGAAGAGCAATTGTTAAAACTACAAGCCAAAGTTACAAACTATGAGGCAAACATACCTGTGCAAAGGGACCTCGGTGTATTTTTACACAGAGTAGCAGATTTGATGAATGAGCATAATCTGAAAGAGCAGGTGGTAGCACCATGTAGGGAGATAGAGGCCGGTGAATTGAAGTGCATTCCGGTAGATATGCAATGTAAGGGTAATTTAGCTCAGGTTTTTGAGTTCTATAAACAGTTGCAAGGGTTGGATAGATTGGTTCGCATTGAGAAGATAGAGCTTGTAAAAGATGGCGATTTTGGCGGTGAAGTCAGTATGCAAACAAAAATGGTCATTTATTACAGACCTGAAGCTGGGTAAGGACTCGTGCTACGTAGCGGAGCTTCCAGCCTTCGCAGAGTAGCATAAGTAATGATATGAAGCAGGATATGAGAAATAATGCTCCACAGGATGCCTTGCGGCATAACAGGGCTAATAAAATTTTTAATCAATTGGCTGCAGAGAAGAAAAAGACAGTCTTTGCAGTATGTTTGATTGCATTGATGGTTTTTATGTGGGTTAGAGTGCTTGGCAAGAAAACGCCGAAGATTGCTGAAGCGACACTTGGACAGGAGATAGTAACCTCTGATACATCAAAGTCGGGTCCGGAATTAAAGGTAACTTTTATAGAATTGCCGAAAGTTGCAGGCCGCAATAATTCAATTACCAGGGATTTTTTTGCTTCGGACGACTGGTGGAAACTTATTGTAAGTGGAGAAGGTGGAAAGATAGCTGATATTGAAGAAGTAAGCGTTTCAAAAGGTGGTAGTGAAGAAATCGCCAAACGAGTTGCAGAGAGACTAAAGCTGGAGGCGATAGGATTTGGCGAGAATCCCCGTGCCTTTATCAATGGTAAGCCGCTGAGTGTAGGGGACAAATTGCTTATTGTCGATGGGGACGGTAAGTATGAATGTGAAGTAGTTGGGATTGAAGAAGATAAAGTGTTCATAAGATGTGGAGATGCGAAAATAACGTTAAAACTTAAACGGGTTCTTGATGTAACTAATTAAATTGTTGAGGGTAAAGACCTTACGATATCCAGTAGTGCGATATGTTGTAAGAAGATTTGTTAGAAAATAGGGGATAAATTATGTATTACGATAAAAATTCAAGTAGCGAGAGAAAAGTTAAAGAAAAATTGTTCATGTGGGGCTTTGTATTGGTGGTGACAGCAGCGATTGCACTCGCTGACGTTGGGTTAGTCAATACAAATGAAATTGTCGTAGCAGCAGATGTCGGTGTAAACAGCGATCAGTCGCAGTCTTCAGGTAGTACTGGGGCAAAGTCCAGCGTAGGCAAGCCGATTCAGTCTTTTAAGTTCGACACGAATTTTAGTATTCGGGACGCCTTGGCAATATTAGGAAGCATGTACCGGAGGAACATTGTACCTACGCCGAATGTTGATGGGATGTTGGCATTCAGGCAGCTTTCCAATGTGACGTTCGAAGAAGCTATGGGTGCGATTCTCGGAGATAGCTTCAGATATGTCCAGGAGGGCAGCCTGATTAAGGTGTATACCAGGGATGAATACAAAAAGATTATGGCGGATAAAGAGCGAATGATAACCAGAGTCTTTACGCTCTATTATATAAGTGCAGCTGAGGCAATGAAGCTCATCAGTCCGGTACTTAGTGGTGCCGGCGCCATTCAGGGCAGTTCTCCTCCTGCAACTGTGTCAACTACGGGCGAATCTATCACTGCAGGTGCTGGCGGTGGTGATACGATGGCCTTAAATGACCACATTATTCTCTGTGACTATCCTGAGAATATCAAGGCCGCAGGAAGGCTCCTTAATGAGCTGGATGTTCGGCCCAAACAGGTGCTGGTAGAGGCGACTATCTTAAGCTGCACTTTAAGCGAGGGTATGAAACTCGGCGTTGACCTCAATTTTATGGCCGGTGTCAGCTTGACCGGCACCTCAGCAACTGCGGATCTAATTTCTGAGGGTGTCGCGCCCAGTAGAGGTAGTGCTGCGACTACTCCTATGGGTCAATTAGGCGGTGGTTTAATTACATCTGGAACGCCGATAGAAACTTCGGGCTTCGCAACCGTTGGCGGTAGTGGTCTTAGAATTGGTGTTACTGCCGGTGACGTTGCAGCAGTTATTACTGCCCTGGAAGAAGTCACCGACACGACGGTTCTTGCAAATCCAAAGATTTTAGCTGTCAACAAGCAGCTTGGACAGGTCTATATTGGTACAAAGATTGGCTACGTTTCTCAAACCACACAGACGCAGACTTCGACAACTCAAGCGGTTCAGTTCCTGGATACCGGTACGAAGCTTTCTTTTAGGCCGTATATAGGTGACGATGGCTACATCCGAATGGATATCCACCCGAAGGATAGTTCCGGTACCTTGAAAGCTAATAATATACCGGACGAAAGCTCAACAGAGCTGGCAACCAACATAATGGTCAAAGACGGCCAGACCATCGTTATCGGCGGTCTGTTCAGGGATAGCGTTGTTACAAGTCGAAGCCAGATACCTTTGCTTGGAGATTTGCCAATCGTAGGTGCAGCGTTCAGGGGTACTTCTGACACAGTTACACGGCAGGAGGTTATAGTCTTGCTTACTCCTCATATTATTGAAGAGCCGAGCGACACAAAAGGACCAGCCAGGGCAGAGGATATCAGCCGTAAGAGGTTTGGCGCAAAAGAAGAATTGCAGTGGCCCGGCAGGGCGAGACTGGCAGATGACCGTTATGCCGAAGCTGCTAAATACTACATCAATGGTGATAATGAAGCAGCGTTGAAGGAACTTGAATACGTGCTTACACTTCGCCCGGCTTTTCTTGAAGCAATACGCCTGAAAGAACGAATTACGGGCGAAACAGACCCCGATGCTTTGGCCAGGATGGAAAGAAATACACGACGAGATGTTGAGAGGGAAGATTCAGACAAGTGGCTTCGGAGGTGAGCAGCATCAAGTAGAAAATAGCAAATTGGATGTAAGAAAAAGATTGAGGTTGTTGGTTTGAGAGCTGGAAGAAACTTATATGCAATAGTCACAGGGATTGTGCTGAGTTGTTTGATAATATGGGGCTTCTCTGTGTGGCAGGACTCTGGCGCGGAAGAGGGCTGGCAATTTGCTAATTTGATGCAACGTTGGGGCTCCGTTGTGCTGGTGTGCTTCGTTGTCGCGGCTGTGGGCGTGATATGGCTCGGCTGGTGCTGGCTAAGACTAACTGGGGCAATCACGTCCATGGCCAAACATCTCAGGCAGGAGGACAGAACGGCTCATATTAAACCAGGCAGCAATGCGGTTGTAAACGTTTTAAGCGAAGCTATTAACGAGCACGTTGAGAGTTACGCTCATCGTATTGCTCAGCTTGAGGAGCAAATCGAGGATTTGAAAGTACAAATTCAACTTTCGCAAAGGCAGGGGAAAAACACTGAGGCGATTATATACAGTATCCGCGACGCCGTTATCGTTGTTGATGAGTTTGACAAGTTGTTGATGGCAAATGAGGCGGCTGGCAGACTTT
>CAZOQJ010000152.1:0-5426 GCA_964581905.1 uncultured Pirellulales bacterium | reverse complement strand
TGCCAATCCTTTGACATAGGTTATAACAGAAGTGTCAGATTAAATCTTGACTATTCCAGTTTCAATTAATATACACTCCAAAGATACAATATCTGAGGCGTACTAAGCTCGTACAGCTTGTCTCTGTCAATACTCAGAATATTCCGATTGCGGACGCTTAAAAAGCTGGCCAAAGAAATATGCCTGCGATACTCTATCACTTCGGCTTTTTCAATCCCCGCCAGCGATTTAACCAGCTCTATCGCCTCATCCAGATAGCCAATCTCATCTATTAACTTTACGTTAAGGGCTTCTTCTGCACCATAGATACTGCCATCAGCTAAACGCTTTACATCATCTAATGACAGCATCGGCCTTCCATCGGCAACAATCTCCACAAATCTGTTATAGGCAGGGCCGATTAGCTTGTCCTGGATGTATTGTCGTTGTTCTTCTGTAACCGGCTCAAAAGAACTTGGCCAATCTTTTTTGGGGCCTGAGGTAATTATAACCGGCTGAATACCAAGCTTTTGCTCCAGCAACTCCTGCAAAACAAAATGCCCGAATATCACACCGATTGAGCCGGTAATCGTGGTCGGCTCAGCCACAATCCTCTCGCACGCAACCGACACATAATAACCGCCCGAAGCAGCAAGTCCCTGCATAAATGCAACAACAGGTTTTTCTTCCTCCTCGCGATATTTACAAATTTCATTATAGATTTCATCGCTGCCCGAAATCGTCCCGCCCGGAGAATTTATACGAACAATCAATCCCTTTACCCGCCTACTCTGCCGGGCTGTCTTTATCTGCTCGTATATATCTTTAGCCTGTTCGCTACGGATTACGCCCTCCAGCGTAATTACTACAATTTTAGCGCCTCGCGGCCCCTCTCGTATAACTTTTTCAGCAAAGGTGTCTCTTGACTCTGTCGTAAAGACCACAAACAAACCTATCAACATTAAAAATAGCGCGATATTTGCCAGAACTGACAGTGCCAAGACAATGCCCCAGAAAATCTTCCAGCCGCTTGTTCCCTTCGGTGGCTGGCCAGCCGGTTTTATTGGTTCAGACAAATCCGCACCCGCGGCGTACGGCGAATCCGCCGTACGCCCAGCGGACAAGTTATCATTCTGCTCAAAATCCATAATAAACCCCTTTCAAAAATCTGCGCTATTATAACCAGCATAAGCTTCACATGCAACTCCTGCGGAAGCAGGAATCCATATATGTTTGAAATAGGTTCGACTTCGCTCACTACAGGTTGGCTTTGTTTCCGCCTTCGCCAAGGCTTCGGCGAGACAAGATTGGGTTTGAATTGGGTTTGTTTTGGGTTTGTTTCCGCCTTCGCCAAGGCTTCGGCGGACAAGCATAGTTCATTGTAAAACAATAGCTTACGTTCATTTTAGGAATCCGGAAAATTGGCTTTGGGATTTTTAGGCCAAAAATGGGGGTTCATTTTTGTAATCCTCTAATTTACAAGAGCTTACAATCGCCCAATTTTTAGGGAAATTGGGTTTGTTTTGCGTACTTTGGTCAATTTGATTGACCAAAGGGTTCATAGTTTGTTGTTCATTGTTCATCGATTTGTTCATGGTTCGTAGTTCATGGTTCATAGGTAACTCGTAACTAGTTATTGTGGAACGACTGTTCCGTAAGACTTGCGGTTCTCCGCGAACGCGTGCTGCCCGAGCACATTCGGAATTATACCAGATACGGCCTATTTTTCAAGCAAAAATCAATTTTTTTATTAAAAAATTTGACTCTGGGCTTGTCGAAGGGCACTGCAAGAGGTTCCTTATCGTACCCCTGTGATGGGGGTTACCCTTTACAAAATCCTCTTGACTTCTCCCCTCTTTCCACCTATTTTATTAATACTTACCCCGCTGTTTTGCGGGTTCCTTATCGTCTCAGCGGGGCGGCGTTACAAAATACTTAATCCGATACTTACTATGGAGAGCGGAAATATGCCTATACCACCATCAAAAGATCCGCCGTGTTACCCTTTGAGACAGGGCAATATTGCCATCCCATATATAGATGGCGAGAAGGCAATGGAGCGCATTTTTAATGCGATACTTAACGCTCAGTCTAAAGTATGGTTGACGACGTGTTTCGTTAACGTTCATTTTAAAATTCCATCGTTTGATAAAAGCATAATAAAAATCATTTCAGAGGTTAGCCAAAAGCAAAACATAGATTTCAGAGTTCTGGCCTGGCGCAGTAAAGTAATAGGCGGTGATTTTGAAGGAACAAACAAGGATTTTAAGATACTAAAGAGCCTCAACTGTAAAGCAAAAATTAGATGGGATTCTAATAAAATCGGTTGTCATCATCAGAAAATTTTCATTATAGATGACAAAATCGCTTTTGTTGGTGGTGTTAACATGGATGAAACTCATATCGATTCCAGTGCTCACGATAGAAAAAAACCACATCCTACACATGACCTTTTTTGCGAGATTAGAGGACCTGCGGTAAGAGATGTAATCCATAATTTTGTGCAAAGATGGAACGAAGCAACCGAAAAAAATAAACAATATGGTTCGTTCCCAAAGGACACTAGGCCAGATAATCTTTCAGACTGTCCGGAACAACCACCTCAAAAAAATGAAGGCAATATCAAAATTCAGGTTACAAGAACAATTCCGCGTAACGTATATCCGAGTATAAGTAATGGTGAATACAGCATCCGGGAAAGTTACTTAAATGCAATCAACAATGCACAAAGGTATATTTATCTTGAAAATCAATACTTTTTTGACAAGGTGTCCCATTATTCGATAATAAGAGCGTTGATTTATGCGGCATATAGAGGAGTTAAGATTTTTGTCGTTCTTCCTGGTGATCCTGATTTAACAAAGATATTTTCCAAAGATTTTTTAAAAGAAGTCAAGAACCATCCCAATATTTATGTCTATATTCTTGCCACATCATACCAGGATAACAAAAAAGGCGGGACAGTATATAGTTACAATGATATCTATGTGCATGCCAAGCTATTCATTGTTGACGACGAATGGTATTCTATCGGCTCAGCAAATATTAGTTACCAAAGTCTGCGAACTGATTCAGAAATGAACGTTGCTGTTTGGGACCCCGATGGTGCTAAAAAATTGAGACAGGACTTGTGGAAGGAGCATCTCGAATATTCTGATAATAATAAAATACAACACAACCAGCAAGTGATTATTGATGGCGACATTGAAGCTGCATTCGAACAGTGGTGGTTTTTTGCAAGGGCTAATAGGTACTGTCTTGTGACAAAGGTAAGAGCGGAAAATCGATTGTTGCCTCTGGATATAAAGAAATACACTTCATTTTCACGCCAGAAAGTAATTGGATATATAAAAAATAAATATGAGAAATCAAAGAAGTGGCTCTTTGGCAAACTTGGGAGTTCAATAGAGATGATTAGAGAACATACTTGACCTCCAAGTAACTGGGTCGTGTCCAGTTGGCTACATTATAGAGAAAGTTTTCTTGGCTGCTCGTGCTGCCTCCTGCTTGGATACTGTTGTATTTACTGCGTCCCTTACGGGACTGCATAACACTGTATGTTTCCTTGTCGCGGCCTCCGGCAGCACTTCGCAACAAAACTTTCAAAAGATCTTGTCCGGAGGGAAATGTCTTTTTATGATTTGTTAACTCTTACCTATGTAACAATTGATATACTTAACGCCTTTTTATATAACCTTAGATGCAGCGGGAGTACTTCGATGTTTCTTTTGGCCTTTAACCTCAAATAATTTGGGAGACTTAAAATCAAATTCAAACTTACCAATTCTCTTTTCGGACAGTTCTATATATTCTTCATTTGTGTCGTACCCTATGTAATGGCGTTTTGCTTTTATTGCCGCGATCGCCGTTTGGCCACTGCCAATAAAGGGATCTAAAACAATATCCCCTTCAAAAGTGTAAAGTTGAATAAGTCGGTATGGTAATTCTACAGGGAACGGTGCAGGATGTCCGATGCTTCGTGCGGAAACCGCAGGAAATGTCCAGACACTTTTTGTCCATTCGAGAAACTCATCTCTAGAAATGGTGCTTTTCTTATTGCGTCTTTTTCTTGAGAAAGATTCTTTGGAGAAGACTAGAATGTACTCGTGAATATCTCGTAATACTGGATTGCTGGCAGATAACCAACTACCCCAAGCTGTAGAAGGACTAGCGCTCGAAGCCTTGTTCCATATAATTTCACCTCTCATAAAAAAACCGATGTCAAGCATATCTTTAATAATATAGCTGTGAAGCGGTATATATGGTTTTCTCCCAAGATTGGCAACATTGATACATGCCCTTCCGCCTGTCACCAATTTTTTGTAGGTTTCCTTGAATACGGCCCTTAATAGCTTTCTATATTCATCTAATGATAAGTCTTCATCATATTCCTTTTTAACATTGTACGGTGGTGAAGTGACCATCAAATGAACACTGTAATCAGGAATTTCATCCATTATTTCACTGGATTTACAATGTATTTTGTCGAGATTGTTCAGTGAAATTGGATTCTCGATAAATTTAACATGTTCAGGAACTTTCTTATCTCCATATAATTTACTGTTGTAAAATTCTGAAGAATCATGATTGGCCCTGCCCGGAGTTCCAAAGGAGCTCGTTTTGGTACCACTACGTTTGTATCTTTTAGAAGTTTCGCCTTGATTACTCATTGATTAACCTTAAAAAGACCTCTGCTTTTTTCTCATAAGTTTGTTCTTTGTTTGCCAATTCGATAATTTGACCTAATTCGTTTTTGCCTTTCATGCTGGAAAAGAAATTTCTTTCTTCAGTCAATAAATTTTCAAAAGAATCTTTCAATTTATTGAATCTATCAAATCTACGAAAACCCAGCTTCTCGGTCTCCTTAATATTTCCTCCGTCATTATCTAACGGTTTAGGGTTAACAGACCAGAAACCTTGTATAATTCCAGCGACCTTCAAATGGTCAACTTTGGAGTAATAGCTATTTGTAATAGGGGTATTCCCCATGATGATGATTGGTATCTTTGAAGCTTTAAAACTCGATACCCTAATATTTATGCTCTTCCCAATAGCCTTAAGCATTGAGTCAGAGCGTAATAACCCTGGATTGCCCTGATGTGTTTTGTAGTCGCCAATACAGATTAATCCATTCTTCTGAAATTCCCAGTTCCAGACAACAGACATCTTGACTTCAATTATTGCCAAAATATCTTCTGGATTCTGATTAGTATTTTTGTGTTTTGATATGACAATATCGGCAGGGGACATATTGGATAGAGCAATCTCATCACAAATAGCTCCTTGAACTGCGAACAGCCCTTTGTCTTTTGCTATTCCTTGAATTAAGTCAGCAGTCCATTTTTCGGTAAATTTTCCAATAAGGGAGTTTCTGCTTTGTAGCGTACTTTTTTTACCAACATAACCTTTTGGCCAATAAGCCAAATATTTTCCACTGTCGGCAACGT